>NZ_CP058561.1:3750716-4063275 GCF_018141425.1 Vallitalea guaymasensis | reverse complement strand
CAGCAACAACCAACCCGAGCACTGACCTCAATGATAAAAACCCAGAGACAAACCAAGAATCCATTGAATATTTGTTTAAGGACGAAGATCAAAAACCAAAAGAAGAAAAACCTGTTGAACCAGCGCAACCAGAAACAAAATTAAATACCAATTCTGATTCAGATGAGAATGATAATAATTCTGAATCCCATGAGAAAATTGATGAAACTGTTACAGATGATTATGATTATACCAAACAAGTTCCCTTAGGTGAACCCGTTGAAGAAAGCTATTTTGATGATGCTGTGTTTATAGGTGATTCTCGTACAGAAGGATTTATGCTATATTCCCCTCCTTCTTCTAAGGCTTTATCATATACATATAAAGGACTAATGGTAGATACTGTTTTTACAAGTGAAGTAATTAAAAAAGATGGTAAAAAAATACCTGTCATGGAAGCACTAAAAAATACTGATTTTGGTAAAGTATACATTATGTTGGGTATTAATGAAACTGGATGGATCTCTAATGATATCTTCATAGAGAAATACGAAAAGATTATAGATTCAATCAGAGAATCTCATCCTGATGCAATCATATACATACAATCGATTTTACCTGTGAGCCATAGAGTATCCTCTACTCATAGTTACATAAAAAATTCGAAGATTAATCAATATAACTCTCGTATTCTTGAGATGGCAAGAGATAATGGAGTATATTATGTAAATGTTGCAGAAGCAATGACAAATGAAAATGGTTGTTTACCAAAAGAAGCAGCAGTTGATGGAATACATTTGAAAAAGTCATATTGTCAAAAATGGCTTGACTATCTAAAAACACATACTATTAAATAAAATATTAATTAAGATAACTAAGGAGAAAAAGATTATGAAAAGATTTATTTGCATTTTACTAACTATGACTATTGGATTATTCACACTCGTTGGATGTGGAGGCAAAGATAAAGATATAACAATCGATATTAGTGCTTTAGCAGGAGATTTAACCAGTAAGATAGAATTTCAAGATGACTTAACTAAGATTGAAGGCAACAGCATTGAGTCAATATATCAGATAGATTATGCAGTATCCTCTGAAGTATATGTAAGCAGTGGAGCAACAGCTGAAGAAGTTGCAGTGTTTGAATTAAAAGATGAAACGGAAGCAGATAATGCTTACAAAGCAGCCGGGGAAAGAATTGATGCTCAAAAACAAGCTTTTGAAAGTTATGTGCCAGAAGAAATGGAAAAACTTGATAATGCTGTAGTTAAAAAAGTTGGTAAATATGTCATCGTTTGTGTTGCTAATGATAACACAGCAGAAGATATAATAGGAACATATACTGACTAATTATTCTTTAACATAATACATGCAACTTCCTACCCTGCGACCCGAAAATAACGGAGGTATTTTCTCATGATTTTTAGCACACCAATTTTCATATTTTTGTTTTTGCCATGTATTTTAGCTGTATATTATATCAGTCCAAGTAAGTTAAAAAATACAAGCTTGTTTCTTGCGAGCTTGGTTTTTTATGCTTGGGGAGAACCAGTATATGTTAGTATAATGCTTTTTTCAACTGTTTTTGATTATATGAATGGTCTATCTATTGAAAAATTCAAATCCCAAAAGAAATATAATAAGGCTAAACTTGTCTTGATTATCTCCATTGTGGGAAATCTAGCCATACTGTTTTTCTTTAAATACAGTAATTTTTTAATAAGCAACATCAATCAATTGACAACACTAAACATAACACCATTAGATCTTAAGCTTCCTATTGGTATATCCTTTTATACATTTCAAACAATGTCCTATACAATAGACGTTTACCGTGGTGAAGTCAAAGCTCAGAGGAATATTATTGACTTTGGAACCTTTGTTTCATTGTTCCCACAACTAGTAGCTGGACCGATAGTAAGATACAAAACAATAGCTGAACAATTAAAAAATAGAGTCAGCAGTATTAATAAGTTCTCTGAAGGTGTACAGCGTTTTATAATAGGTATGGGTAAAAAAGTGTTATTAGCCAATAATATCGGTATGCTATGGGAACAGATATCAAATTCTGATTTAACTATTGCTTCTGCATGGTTGGGGGCAATCTGTTTCAGTCTGCAAATATATTTTGATTTCTCTGGTTATTCGGATATGGCTATTGGACTTGGTAAAATGTTCGGATTTGATTTCTTAGAGAACTTCAATCTGCCTTATATCTCTAAAAGCATAACTGAATTTTGGAGAAGATGGCATATCTCTCTTGGAACTTGGTTCAAAGAGTATGTCTACATTCCCCTAGGCGGAAGTAGAGAAGGAAAGAAAAAACTAATTATCAATATGCTGATTGTCTGGGCATTAACTGGTCTATGGCATGGAGCTAACTGGAATTTTGTTTTTTGGGGAATGTACTTTGGTATTTTGCTAATTCTAGAAAAGCTGGTTTTCCTCAAATGGCTTAAGAGGTTACCTGATTTTGTACAGCATTTCTACACTCTATTTTTAGTAGTTGTTAGCTGGGTTATCTTTGCCATTGATGATACTTCAAAGTTAAAAATATATTTGCAGACCATGTTTGGACTTGGTAATGTACCCCTAATAGATAAACAGACCATCTACTTGTTTTGTACCAACATATTTTTGATTATCATATGTATTGTAGCATCAACTAGATTGCAAACTATCATTAATACCAAGTTAATGAATTTTAGACATGAAGGATTAATATATACCGTTAAAAATATATGCTATATAACTATATTCATAGTATCTATCTGCTTTTTAATAGGTGCATCATATAATCCATTCTTATATTTTAGATTTTAGGGAGGGATTTAAGTGAAATCAATACATAATGCTATACTAGGAATTATTTTTATAATAATAATCTTTGGGATAATGATTGCTAATATAATTACCCCTGACAAAAAATTCTCGGAGAACGAAAATAGGTATTTAAGTAACAGTCCAAAGTTTTCCATAGAGAAATTAGTCTCAGGGAAATATGCCAAGGATATTGAAAAATACATAGATGACCAGTTCATTATGAGAGAAAAATGGATTGTTGCAAAATCAAACATAGAACAATTACTTCCTAGAAAAGATATCAATGGTGTTTATTTAGGAAAAGACAACTACCTTATAGAGAAACACTTGGACAAAGATTTCAACTATACACAATTAGATGAAAATATTGCAATCATCAATTCTTTTTCAGAGGAATATGAGCATCTAAATATAGACTTAATGGTTGTACCAACTTCTGGATTGATATTGGAAAATAAACTACCCTGGAATGCACCTCAATTCGACCAACAGAAAGTAATTGATGATATAGGGGATAAGATTACTTCAAGTAATTATATTGATATTACGGGGACCCTAAGTAGTCACAGCAATGAATATATATACTATAAAACAGACCATCATTGGACAAGCCTTGGAGCTTACTATGCATATGTTGATTATTGTAAAAGCACTGGGACAGACTATAAACCTTATGAAGCTTGGGATATAGAGAATGCTGCTACATCATTTAGAGGAACTCTTTATTCAAAAGTCCTTTTAAATGGTATCTATGATGATATTGGTTTATTCAAGAATAAACAGCAAAATCCCTATAAAGTTTATTATAATTTCTCCAAAACTACCAGTAATAGTGTTTTCAAGTATGACAAAATAGATGAAAAAGACCAATATCAAGTTTTTTTCGGCGGAAATCATGGAGAATTAAAGATTGTCAACGAAGAAAAGAATACCAAGAATTTACTTGTAATAAAAGACTCCTATGCTAATTGCTTCGTTCCATTAATTATGAATCAATTTGGTAAAGTTTGCATGATTGATTTAAGATACTTTAATAGTGATATAGATAAGTACATAGAAGAAAATAATATAACAGACGTTTTATTTCTATATGGCATAATGAGTTTTTCTAATGATACTGGATTCAGAAAACTACAGTAATAATATATGCTGTTACTTAATTAAATATATAAAATGGGGGGCTGTCCATAATACATTTTATCACATTTACACCACTCAAAAATGTATTATCTGACAGTCCCCTTTATATTACATGTTTTTACTTCACATTAACACTCAATCTTCTTGTTCTTGTAAATTTTGTATTACTCCTTAATATAGTTCCCTCTACATCAACTCTAATAGTATGGTTACCAGGTACATCTAATTTAATTGGTTCATGTTCCACACCATCTTGTGAGTATTTAGCATGTACTGGACTTTGTCTACGTGCAAATATATTAACATTAGGTAATAATTTCTTGTGTAGCGTGTTAAGTTTTGCATCTATCTCATTAATACCCTTTTTCATGAGTTCTTCATCTGGTTCAGTATTCAATATTTCATCTTCATATTTTTCAAGAACATAATCTTTTGAATTAACTGGTGACTCCAAAGTTGTTTTAATTATTACATTACCAATCTCATCTTTACTGCTTTCCAATGCAGTTTTTATATCTAGGCAGTCTCCACAATTCATTTTTGTTTCCGCCAATTTACAGTTAAGCTTGATAGTACTATTAGGTTCAAAAGCTCCCACAGTAGCTCTAAAAATATTTTGACGCATATTTCCACACCAGCACCCTGTAGTCCATTGACCTGGTTTTGGATCATGAAGATGGAATGTGACAAAGCCATTTCCCATAAAAGTTGGAGGCATTACTATTTTTTGTCCATCAGGGTCTCTTAATAATATATTGACTTGATTTTCTCCAGGTGTACCTGTTGTATAGGTAACTGATTCATCAAGCCAGTTTACTGCAAGGCTTACATGGTCAGAACCTCCTGGAACATATAAGGGCAGTGTTGTAAATCTGTATGAATCTATTAGTTGTTTTTGATTTATTGCTATTGTAGCTACACTTGCATCATCTGCTATCTGATTATATATCTCAGCAAGTTCAAATGCATCAGGGCTGAAATGGTACTGTCCATAAGTTCTCCTTGCTACTTCCTGTAAAAAATTACATTGTCCCCTATCTCCTAAAGCAATTGTATAGATAGGGATATCTGTGGGTAATCCTATAAGTGGATCTCCTCCTTCATTCCAGATACCATCTGATAGAAGTATCATAGCTCTGTTAGGGTTGCCTGCATTGTTAAGTATGTCATGCCCTTGAGATATAGCTTCTTTTATGTTAGTCATATTAATTGGTTGTATCTTTTTTATTTCATTTATGGCATCATATATTGTTTTATGGTCTGATTGTATAGTTGTTAATGGGTATAATATTCTACTCCTTGTGGAAAAAGCTACAACTCCAATTTGATCTGCTTCTTTCATAATTGTAATAAATGTTGCAGCATCTGTCTTGGCAGGTTCAAGATAGTTAAAACTCTTCATGGTATATGACTGATCAATAAGTGACGCTATACTTACACTAGACATAATATTCCTCCTGTTTTTTGATTTTTTCTTCCCAATATTTATTTATTTCCTCTACTGCTCTAAGTGGTCCTCCATCTGCCCCACGTGTTACAAAATCCACAGCTAAAAAGTTTGGTAAATGATGCTCCCATCCTAATTTTTCATCTTCAAAGAATCTAGGATTGAATTTACATGTATTACATCTTGCTATAAGTGTGTTAAATCCATTAATAGATTTATATGTACGCAGCTTGAGAATATTCAAGTACCAGATTGTAGGGAAATTGTTTACTGTATATAGAGAACGATTCTTGCTTAGTGGAATACTATCAGATTCATCTCTTTCATCATAATTACCCTTAAGACTGTCTTCACCATATTTAGTTTCTACAGTATAATCCCAGACATATGGAAGTCCATCACCTTTTTTTTCAGCAAAAACAACAAGACGTTTATCATTTTCAACCATCCATCCTATACTTGGCCAGCCTTTTTTTAGTACTGGTTCCCACGAGTAACCAGATTCTCCTGTGTTCACTCTATCTGCATAGAATATCATATCTGATACTCCCCCATCATCAAAAGCCTTTTGAACCAACTTAGGGTCAAATACTCTATTCTCAAATTGAATAGTTACAACTTCTGTAGGATTATTCTTTAACCATATGCCAATTTCCTTCATTGCATCATCAAGAAATAACCAGCTGTAACTAGACCATTTTGTACCATGATACATTACAATCTGATCAACACCATTTATCTTTTCTTTGTATATATCAAGCATCAACCCTCTCACTCCATAATTAAGTTGTTCTGTCAACGTAAACTCTTGATTTCCAATCCACCACCCATCTAGAAAGTAGGCAAAGGAATTATGAGACATAAGATAACAATATTGGTCATATCGACGTGATACACATAGGTGCTTATTTAATGGAACCAGTACTGGACTTGTAAAATTGGGTGTTGTAACAATGTCCTTCCATATGACACTTCCATCATCTTTATCTAGACAGTAGCAAAATCCATCACTAGCCGCAAAACAAACCCGATTACCTATAATCATAGGATCTCTTTCTACACCATTAGTGATATTGTATTTCCAAGTAAATCTAAATGGATTGGTTCCATCTATTGTTTTGATATCAATATTTGTATAATTAGTCATATCTTCTTCTAGCATAGATGAAGGCATATCATATCTTATATCAAATGCGTAGATGTCTGCATCAATATTGTTAAAGGTTACAAATAATTGGTTACTGGCAAGGGTATAACTTCTTACTGGATGCCCTTCTATAGAGCATTCACTTTGCACTTCACCATCTTTTAAGTCTAAGACATAAAGTGAGCCGTTATCACACCCAACTATAAGATAGTTGCCGGATATCAGTGGTGATGAATGGATAGGCATATTAAAAGTTTTTCTCCAGCGACATTGGTTATTTATTATATCCATAGCATAGACTGAACCTTTAACATCTCCATAGTATGCAACATAATTAAGTATTGCTGGAACACCTTTAACTGGATAATCCAAGTCAAAACTTGAAATAACCACCTTTGTTGCAATATCAAAGGCATAAAAACCTTTGTCACTTGTTAGATAGATAATATTGTCTGAGAGAACATTAGAATATATTTTCATATCCTTACCAGGTTGTAGATGTAAGATATCATAACGTTCAATTTTTTTGCCTGTTTCCTTATCTATCGCATATAAAAATCCTTTTGATGTGGATATATATACTTTTGAATCAAATACTTCAGGAGTGGCATCTATACTGCCTTCCATTTCATATTTCCATTTGACTATTCCTGAATTAGTATAAAGGGCATATAAACAACATGTAGTATTTCCATCACCAAAATAAACAACATCATCAACTACTACTGGTTTTGCTGTCAAAAATCCATTATCTGTTTCAAATGTCCACTCTTCTTCCCCATTTTCTATGTTATGAGCAGTTATTGCTCCATCAGTGTCTGAGAATATGGCATATTGTTTGGGTTTGTCTACATAAGGTTCATCAAAATAAATACCAACATTATCAATATATGCACTGTTACTTGCCCTATATACTGGAGGTAATTCTAGAAAAATCCTAGCTTTTTTTGCCCCTGTTGGAATAGGGAAACTAGCTGATTTTTGATTCAGCCATTTATTACATTCAATCAAATCCACCCATTCAATTAATGCAGGTTGTCCATCAAATTCGATACCTACTACAAAATTATTACTAGTGGGTATTTCATTGGCAAATAAACTAAAGAATACTAACACATTATTACTGTATGACTTAGGGATATCAAAATCAATTGTGCTCAATCTTCCCGACATTCCCATGCCTGACATAAGTTTACAACTATAACCTGCTGAAAGAAACTTTTCACTTAACCTTTCAGCTCCATAAGACCTTGACATATCAATCCTATTATCATCTTGCAGTAAAGTTTTAAAACTAAAGAAACGTCCAACAGTAACTTTATCATTCTTACGCATTTCATAATGTTCTTCCATCATATTCCTCCTTTTATTTTCTAGTGTTTCCATTACATTCAGAGTCATGAAGAAGTCTATTGGCTGTCTATAGAAGTGTTTTATAATTATATTAATTATATCATAATTTTAAAAATCTAATGTTTATTCTATAAATATTTTAACATTTTTTTAACCTGAAATAACATTATACGTGGAATGGCAGATATAATTAATAATATAAAAACTGTCTAGTGATACATTTTTCATATCAATCATTAAAAATGTATCACTAGACAGCTTAATTATAAAATTATATAAATATTATTTTTGGACTATATAATCTATGAATCCTTGCTTGATTTTTTCTCCTTGGTATATTCTCTCTAAGATTCTATTTTCTTTAACTAAAATCTTCATATCCTGAAAGTGCATATCCCCTTCATCAATCTCATAATATGTATGGATTACTTCTCCATCACCTTCACCTTGTAAAAATTCTCCCTGTCCTATTTTTGTTCCTTTTCCATAATCACAATCATTTATTGAAAGGAAGTTGACAAAACAGATACCACCTGGTTTCAGTACTCTTTTTATTTCTCTTATACCTTTTGCTATATCCTTTTTATTCAAATGAAATATAGTATTATATGAATAAATATAGCTTATGGAATTATCATCAAAAGGTAGCTCTCTAATATCTCCCTTAGTAATATTAAGATTGATATTATGGTCTTTTGAAAAACTTTCAGCCTTCTTTATCTGTGCATCACTATATTCAATTCCATATGTCTTATAGCCCCACTCCCAAAAGAGAGTAAGGGGTGGATAGTTGCCTCCTGCTCCACAATCTAAAACACTTTTGTCCAAATTCAAGTCATTGCAATAATTCAAAAACCTGTATAACTGTGTTTGCTTACATATAAACATATAGAACCCTCCATTTTCTAATATAATTATATTATTAATCACTTGCTATATAATGATATATCATTAAACCATAAATTGGTAGACTATAAATAAAATCAATTTTATGGTATAATATATATGGAAAGTTTTACTCTATATGAATATCTATACGTTAAATATTGACTAAAATTCTATTCCTTTTGCCGCTTTTCTGCCTTCATTATAATAATGCTTTCTTTCTTCGCAAACTGTTACTAGGTCTACAGCATCCATAAGTTTTTGTGGTGCATTTCTTCCTGTTATAACAACATTAGTTCTGTCAGGTCTATTTTTAAACACATCAATGCATTCTTCTACAGATAAAACATCTTCTACGTTGAATCTGGTGATAGCAAATACATTATTTATTTCATCTAAGACAACAAGGTCATATTCACCGCTGTTAATCTTCTCTTTCGCTAACGACCATGCTTCTTCAATACCTTTTTTATGCTCATCAATATCTCTGATATTAGTGAATCCTTTACCCATTTGGTACATCTCAACACCAAGTTTCTTGAATACTTCTCTTTCACCTATCAAGATATCTGGCGATTTGATAAATTGGATAATACACACTTTCTTACCATGACCTACTGAACGGATTGCTAACCCGAACGAAGCAGTACTTTTACCTTTTCCATTACCTGTATAACATAGTACAACACCCTTTTGATTAATACTCATTGTTTTTCCTCCTATCCTTCCATAATGATATTGTTATACCATCAGCTTTTACTTTATTTAAAATGCAATCGCCTTTGTTTGACGAAATGTATCCACAAGGTTCACTAACACATGTGACACCTATTGTTTTCTCTACAAACTTTGAACCTTCAAATAGATGCTGGATTTCCTTTATCCTATCAATAGTTATGATATCCATAGGAACTTTTAGAGTTCTAGCTAGCTCAATTATACCCACTTCATCTTTTTTAACTTCTACAGTTGATATTCTTGATATACTTTTTATATTGATGTCTTCTGTCTTAAGTAGGGGCACAAGTTCCTTAGTTATCTCTTCTCTTGTTTTACCTCTTCTACATCCTATACCAAGTGTAATGTCTCTTTTATAAAGGTATGATATAGGAATATCAGCCTCAATCTTATTGTAATCTATAACTATCAAGCCTTTTATATTATGCTTATCAATACTTTGACTTACATTACGATTGTCTATTGTTATAAATTGCTTCGGCAGATCTATGTCTATATTGCTATTACTGATTATACCAATATTGTCTCCATTAACAATATGGGATGTTACTATTTTTGCATCTTCAAAATCATCTATGTAACAATTCAGTTTCATAGCCATAATATCAACAGCCATAGTATTGTTAACGTCAGAAGCCGTTGTTATTACTGGATGTGCATGTAAAAACTCGGCAAGTTCTCTTGTATACTCATTAGCACCTCCAAGATGTCCCGATAGAAGACTGATGACATAATTTCCCTGTTCATCTATGACTATAACACCTGGGTCTATAGATTTGTGTTTTATGTAAGGCGCTATCAGTCTAACTACTATACCTGTTGCCATGATGAATACTAACATATCATAGTCATCCACCAGCCCCTTGATATTATCTCTTAGTGGTAATTCTATCAATTTTACATATTCATACTGGCATTTTTTATGAGTAAAAACTTCTATATTGGGATTATATTCCCTTAACTTATCTGCAAGTTGTAAACCACCATGAGTAAGTGTTATTAATGCAACCTTCAATATATTACCACCTTTCTTATAAAGAATCATCAGTTACTATATCTATTGTTAGGAATTATTGTAATTGCTTTAGTTTTTTTATCCTTAGGCAGTTTTCTCTTTAATATAGTTAATCATGTCATCCATATCACAATATACTTTTGGATAATCAATCTTGGGTCTACCTATAACAATAACTTTTACATTACATTCATCTGCCGCTTGGAGTTTTTCTTGTATCATTCCCCTGCTGCCGCTTTCCTTTGTCACCATTACTTTGCAATCAATGCTATTCATTATAGCTACGTTCAACTCTTTGGAAAAAGGTCCTTTCATGGCAATGATCTGGTCTGGTAATACATGGAGTCTTTCTAGTTTTTTTATATTACCCGATTGTGGTAATACCCTTATATATGCTCTATTTTTGTCTTTCATCTCATTTATGATATGTTCAATATCTTTGCTGCCAGTGGTTATCAATACATTTCCTTGCAATCTATCAATAGTCTTTCCTGCTTCTTCATAAGAATAACAGTAAATATACTTTTCTTCATCTTTATCTATCAAGGGTCGCTCATAGCGTACATATTCTATATCTATAGCTTTACAAGCTTTTATTGCATTCTCTGATACTTGTTTGGCATATGGGTGAGTTGCATCAATAACTATACTTATTCCTTTATCAACACAATATTTAGTGAGTTCAATATCATCCATTTTACCATATATAATACCACCATCAAAACTTTTGCTCGCTACTTCTTTTCCATATTCAGTGGCACAGCTTAATATTAGATCATTTGTAAATATTTTAATCCTGTTGGCAATTATTATACTATCACTTGTTCCACCTAGTATTAGAATCATATATTATACCCTCTTGATGTTACCATGAAATCATTTATCCATTTTGTCTGTTTATTACCTATGATAATAGTACAGAACATATCTACTTCCTTAGTATTAATATGAGCCAAATCAGTTCGAACTATCTCCTGTTCTTCTCTATAGGCCATTCTTACAATACCAACTGGGGTATTATTATCTCTCTCTTTTCTTATAATACTTAATGCTTCATCCAGATAATCTGGTCTCTTGGAACTTCTAGGATTATATAATGCTATAACAAAATCTCCCCTAGATGCCAATTCAACTCTTTTAAGTATTTTTTCATAAGGCGTCATATAATCACTAAGACTTATTGTACAAAAATCTTCTACAATAGGCGCACCTAGTAATGCTCCACAGGATATAGCCGCCGTAACACCAGATACCACTTCTACATCTATATCACTTTCCAGTTTCTTAATATGCACAAGCTCTATTAGTAATCCAGCCATACCGTATAATCCACCGTCACCACTACAGACTATCCCTACTTTTTTACCTTGTACCGCCTCTTCTATAGCCATTTCGCAACGGTCAACTTCTTTTCCCATACCTTTACTTATGACCTTTTTATCCACTAATAAATCCTTAACTTGTTCTACATAAACCTTATATCCTGCAATGACATCACAGGACTTAATAACTTCTACTGCCTTTACTGTCATATTCTCTAATTGCCCTGGTCCAATACCAATAACAAAAATCTGCCCTCTCATCTTATCTCTCCTCACTACTAACTGCTGTTCTATACATATGACTGAAACCTTTATCATATAGTTTTGATAGAGAATATTTATCTGACATAAAGTCACCTATTAAAATCTGAGCAAATCTTGTAATAGATGCTTCTTCTACCTTCTTCTCAATATCTTCGAGGGTTCCTCTAACTATTTTTTCATCATCCCAAGTAGCTTTATAAACTACTGCTACAGGAGTTCTTGCCTCATAACTCTTTCTTAATTTCACCATTACTTCACCAATGGACTGAACTGATAAAAATATAGCCATTGAAGCCCTATGCTTAGCCAATTCTTCCAACTGTCCACCTTCACCATGACCAGTTCTGCCAGGTAACCTAGTAATAATTATCGTCTGTGAAACATCAGGTAATGTAAACTCCTCTTTCAATCTAGAAGCAGCAGCCACAAAAGAACTTACCCCAGGTATCACATCAAACTCAATCTTATGTTCAATCAATCTATCCATCTGCTCTCTAATAGCTCCATATATGGATGGATCACCTGTATGTAGCCTAACAACCTTCTTATTGTCCTTTTCCATCTCTACCATAACTTCAATAACCTCATCCAAATCCATCTTAGCACTATTATATATAATAACGTCTTCCTTACAATAAGTATCAATCAACTTAGGATTCACCAAAGACCCTGCATATATAACACAATCAGCCTCTTGTAAAGCCTTCATCCCCTTAACCGTAATTAACTCAACATCTCCTGGTCCTGCTCCTACGAATAAAATCATAATATGTACTCCTTTATCATATTTTTTATGCTTAATGTTTTTATTTTCTTGTATATACTACTATTTCCAGTAGCCTAGTCGGTGAGTATATATACAAATAAAGCGATTTTTAAATATTTGATTAGAAAATCTTAGTGAGTGGAAATAAATATTACGTTAAGAACCTTAACTGTTTGACCAGCGGGAGTTGTTAAGGTTTAGTAATATTTATTGTAACGAACTTAGTTTTTCTTCAAATATTTGATATGAGCTGTTTTGTATATATACTCAGCTACGGCAATTTTGCAGAAATAACATAAATCGGATTATTAGCTTTCATCATCCATCCACCTAACTGATGCCCCTTCGCCACCTGAACCAATGCAACATCAATATCCATGAATCTACCCTCTAAGGCACTAAGAATCTTATATGTACTATCCAACAATATAGTATTAGCAACAAATACTCCACCTGACTTAAGATGGTTCAGAACAAAATCAATTATCTCATCAATCTTCCTGCTCCCACCTCCTAGAAAAATACTGTCATAATATTTCCTAGGTATATCCTTTGGTGCTGCTCCTTCAACTATCTGGACATTTTCAAGTCCAAACTTCTTAACATTCTTCTCTGTCAACTTGACAGCTTCTGTTTTCTGATCAATAGCAGTAACTTCACCTTCACTACATATCAAACCACACTCAACAGTTATACTGCCTGTACCACAACCAATATCTAAAACATGGGAATTAGAATTAAGTCTAAGCTTAGATACAGTTATAGCTCTTACCTCTGATTTTGTCATCGGTACTTTATCTCTAATGAATTCATCATCTGGAATACCAAACATATACTTTTTATTAATCTTCATTTTCAATCACCACCACACAAAGCACTGAATAATCCTGCTTCACAATATTCTCTGGAACATCAATAGTAATCTTTTCGTCATCATATGAAAGATTTTCTCCAACAATCATTGTAACATTTGAAAGTCCTGCATCTATTAACTGTTTAGCAATACAGCTTGGAGAATTCTTCTTATCAGTTAATAGAAATATACCTTTTTTATCCTTTAGAATATCCATCCATCTGATTTCTCTTCCATGCAAACTATACAATCCATAATCCTTATAACTCTTACCGATTCTACTGAACAAATATTGGTAAGAACTTATTCCCGGTATTACATCAATACATTCCTTACCTAACTTACTCTGTAAATAATCTAATAAACTGTAGAACCCTGTATCTCCTGAAACTATTACAACTATCTTTTTTTCATTTCTATTAGCTGATATATAATCACACATACCTTGAAGATTGGAATCATATGCAAACACTTCTTTTTCATAAGAAGCAAAAATCTCTAGATTCCTCTTTCCTCCAACAAGAACATCACATTCTTTAATAATTCTATAGGCTATTGGAAGAATATAATCTCTGTTACCTGGACCAATACCAATCACATTTACTTTATTCATCCTTAATCTCTCCTATGATAGATTGAACTTTATCACTTATGGCTAACAGCTCTGTCATATTGAAATATAGTACACCTATATGTAGATTACCATAAATATAACTTTCACAATTATCAGCTGCCTTGTTAGCCAGTACTGTAAATACTTCTTCCATACCTGTTCTTTTAATAATCTTAGCCGCTTCATCAGTGGTTGTACAATCCATGATACTTATCAGGTCTTCTTGTTTCATACCCATTACACCTAAGTAGGCAGTCAATATTTCCATTCTTGTGGAACTTACTCTGCTGTGAGTATAATATATACCCCCTGCTGGCTTGATTAATTTTCCTATATGTCCAGCGATAATTATTTTTCCAAATCCTAATCTACTACATTCTTCTAATGCAAAACCTAGATAATTACTCATCTTAACCATAGAGATATTATCTATACCCGAGTACTTCATAAACAATTTTTCCCCTATATTACCAGGAACCAGTATCACATATTTTTTATTCTTCTTATGAGCAATCTTAAGTTCAAGTGCTATAGTCTCTTTTAACGCATCTTCTGACATAGGCTCTACTATTCCTGTGGTTCCAAGTACAGATAGACCACCAATGATTCCTAATTTGGGATTAAATGTTTTCTTAGCCAATTCTTCTCCCATAGGAATACTAATAATAACATCTACACCAGTACCCTTTTCAAATATGGCTTGTACTGATTCTCTTATCATTCTTAGTGGAGTTGGATTAATGGCATAATGATTAACAGGTATCTGTAAACCTTCTTTGGTAACTTTACCGACTCCCCTACCTCCAGTAATATTGATTCTATTATCATCTCTTAAGACCACTTCTGCAAAAACTTCTATACCATTAGTAATATCTGGATCATCACCAGAATCCTTTATTATACAACATGATGCTTGTCTTTCATTATATTGGCATTTATGTACATCAAGATTCAACTCCCATCCTTTTGGTGTATCAATCTTGACTGATTCTACAATCATTTGGTTCTTCAACATATAAGCTGCCGCTTTTGTTGCAGCAGCGGCACAGGATCCAGTTGTATAACCTGTCCTTAGTTTTTTGCACCCTTTGTAAACATACCTACTGTTTTCCAACTTTTTTCACCGCTTCTCTTAATACAGCGTTAATTATTGCAACTGCAATAGTACTTCCACCTTTTCTTCCTTTTGTTATTATTGATGGAATATCTTCATCCCATAGAGCATCCTTAGATTCACAAGCTCCAACAAATCCTACTGGAACCCCGATAACCGCTTTTACAGTGTCTAACTCATTCTTGTTTTTCTCATCTATAAGACGAAATAGTGCAGTTGGGGCATTTCCTACAGCAAATACTTTATCCCCTGGTATCTTAAGAGCTAAATCGACAGCTGCCATGGAACGTGTAATTCCTTGTTCCTTAGAAATCTTATAGGCTTCTTCAGAACCTACTAGACATTCAATTTTTATACCTAATTGTTCTGTAAGTTTTTTGCTTACACCTGCTTTTATCATCTGTGTATCAGTAATGATTGTACATCCTTTTTCAAAGGCTTCTAAAATGATATTTTCAACTTGCTCTTTGAATAATAGTATATCCTCATAAATAAAATCTGTAGTTGTATGAATAACCCTTTGCATTATACTAAGTCTCAATGGTTCAAGGTCTGTATTTTTCATACTATCATATATAATCCTAAAACTCTCATCTTCTATTTTTCTTGGGTTAGCTATAAAATCATGCATTATTTATCTCCTTTTATTTTTTACGGTTAACGCAGTGTCTAAAAACTTCTCTGGTATAGCGGTTTCAGCTGGAAAATATATATGTGGATACATTCCATATACATTCTTATATAGTTTTCCGCAATGCCATCTCTTATCCTTCTTAGAACCTGTAATGTACGTAGGTTCAACTGTTCTATCAACAACTGACCTGTGAAATTCATGTGCTCTGAATTCTGTATCTTTATTGAATATAGGAGTATCATTATCAGCCCTTACAGAAACATAACCAAAGTTTTGAAGTCTTTTCTTCATATACGCTCCACCTTGGAATATCCCTACCATCTTATATGTTTCATTTTCCAGATTGGTTATAGTCTCATGAAGATACATATAACCTCCGCATTCTGCATAAATAGGAATATCCTCATTAGCTTTCTTTCTAATATCTTCCATTAGACTAGTATTGCTTGACAGTTCTTTAGCAAATACTTCTGGATAACCACCTGCTAAATATATTCCATCACATTCATCAGGTAATTTATCATCTTTCAAGGGACTGAAATAATGGATTTTCGCTCCTGATTCCTTCAACATCTCTATATTTTCATTGTAATGAAATGAAAACGCTTTGTCTTTTGCTACTGCAATATGTACATGGTACTGATTACTTGTTTTAACGCTATCAATATCTTCTAATGGTTCTGTACTTCCAGCTATTTCAACTAACTTATCAATATCTATAGTATCAGTAATGATATCTCCAAGTCTATCAATCTTAGATTTTATATCATCTATTTCACTACTTTGAATAAGTCCTAAGTGTCTGCTTTCCAGTTTCACTTCATCCAGTTTTGGCAGATATCCTATTACAGGGACATCTGTATTTATTTCAATAGTTTCTTTCAATATTTCATAATGTCTCTCTGACATTGGAAGATTGATTATAACCCCTTTTATAGGAATATCTCTAAAAGTCTTCATACCATGAACTAGTGCCGCGGCACTTGTTGACATTCCTTTTACATTCATCACTAATATTACTGGTGATTTCAATAGATGGGATATATGAGCTGTACTTCCAAGCATAGGCTCACTGCCATACCCATCATATAATCCCATAACACCCTCAATTATACTTATATCTGCATCATTATTATATTTATCAAATAAATATTTATTAACATTATCTTCTAAAAGCCACCCATCCAGGTTAATGCTGGGTCTGCCAGTTACCACTTCATGGAATCCTGGGTCTATATAATCAGGTCCTACTTTATAAGGCTGTACCTTTAACCCTCTTTTACATAATGCAGCCATTAATGCTATGGTAAGAGTAGTTTTACCTGTCCCACTATGTGGTGCTGATATAATTAATCTAGGTTTTGCCTTAGCACTCATTGGTTATTCACTGCTTCCTTCAAGTGATTAAGATAGATTTTTCTAATGGCTTCATTACCACCTAATCCTTTAGTTATTGCTCTAACCTCAATACCGTTAGCAATTAATATATTCTTCCATGAATCTTCCTCGTCACCTGCCATATCATTGTGTGCATGATCTCCTGCAACAACCAAGAACGGCATTAGAACAGCTTTACTGTATTTACCCTTTTTCAACCTTTTTATAACTGGTTCTATACCATCTTCTATAGTCCCCATAAATACTGGTAAATCCTCATTTTCAAGAAGATATTGCATATAGTAATAACTGGTATTAGCATAATGCTCTGTACCATGACCCAGTAATACAACCGCTTCATTAGGTTCTACCTTAGGAATATAAGTCTTTAATGCTTCTATAACCGCTCTATAATCATTTTTATGATATAATAATGGTTGTGAAAGT
This sequence comes from Vallitalea guaymasensis, assembly GCF_018141425.1. Taxonomy (NCBI): domain Bacteria; kingdom Bacillati; phylum Bacillota; class Clostridia; order Lachnospirales; family Vallitaleaceae; genus Vallitalea; species Vallitalea guaymasensis. The sequence continues at coordinate 4,045,355 of NZ_CP058561.1, read as the reverse complement.
GAAATATGTACATTCTTGTTATGATTCATCCTACTTACTATAGTTCTTATCTTATCATATTCAAAACCTGGTATTATATGGGTTGGTTGAACAATTATATGTTCAAATTCTTCAATTAATTTTTTCAAAGCTTCATCTGGTGTATCAATATGAATACCTTCTTTTTTCAACTTTCTAATTATCATATTGGATGTAAATGCACGTACCACCTTATAATCAGTAAAAGTATTTTCTATCAACTTTTCTATAGGTTCTATCTGCTCTTTTCTTGCATTTTCATAACTACTTCCAAAACTCGCAACCAATATCGCTTTTTTCTTCTCCACAACAACTTCCTCCTTTTAATTCAACTTAAATATAATAAAAAACTCTTACCTACAACGAGATAAGAGCATGATATACAATATTTATTAATAATATAATAAATAGTTACACCCTCTGTCCCTCGCAAAGTTTTTACGTAAAATAACGTAAGTGTATAAGATTAAATAGGTACTCTGACTTCAATAACTTCCATAATATAACAGAAATCATTTACACAGTGGCGTGACCGTTCAGGATTCCAACCTGATTCCCTTTGAAGATATCCAAAATATCCTCAAACATACATCGCTATCTAATCATTATTCAATTTAATCTAATAATAAATCATCTGTAGCTTCATGTCAATAAAACATCATTAATGTATCATTCTATTTTAGAAGAAAATAACATATACTATTTTGCAAATACCACGTCCGAACAAAATAATTTTTCTGACTTACCTGCACAACATAATTTTATTTTTATAATGCATTACAACTCTAAATCACATTGACATTACTACAAAACTATGATACTATTTCTTTAAAATTTAATAGTTATTTAAGGGTGCTTTATAATGTTGTTCAAACAAAGTCCAACATTAAAAGATAATAGGGAATGAGGTGTGAATCCTCTACAGCCCCCGCTACTGTAAGTAGGGATGAAATCTTAGATATATCACTGGGAAACTGGGAAGATTAAGAGAGTAAATTGAGCTACGAGTCAGGAAACCTGCCTTTAAAATCCATGTAACTAACTTCGGTGGGAAGATACGATTACATTAATTGATTAATAAATTTATCTTATTATAAATTATTTAATTCGTTAATATAACTTACAACTGATAGTTGTAAGTTTTTTTATTTTTTACTATCTCTACAAACCGTTAGCTATTCTTATTTTCATGGAAGATAAACCTTCAAAACTATTGAATTAATACAAGCTACTATTAAAAGATTTTCTAGGAGGACTTAATAATGAAAAATATGAAACGTGTTGCTATTTTATTGATTTTTATATTGACCGTTACTTCATTCAGTGGATGTTCAAAACAGGATTCATCAAAAACTACTGTTACTCCAGACAGCACTGAAAAAACAACTGATGAAAATAAGGATACAGAAAAAGATTCAGAAACAACAAAAGATAATTCAGGAAAAGACTCTGTCAATAAAAATTCAGAAGAATTACCAGAATTCATAATCAAAGATACTGACACAACTATTACATATTTAAACCCAATGGGTAATGAACAAACAATCACTAAAAATCCAAAAAAAGTTGTTGTACTTATGAATTCTATTCTTGATATCTGGTATCTAGCAGGTGGAGAAGCCATTGCTAGAGTAAGCGGTTCAACTAATGTTCCAGAAGCCGCTAAAGATATTGAACAAGTTGGTAAAGTAAACGCACCTAGTGTTGAAAAAGTATTATCTCTAGAACCTGACCTAGTTATACTAAGTTCTACTAGAAGTCAACACGTAGAAATGGAAGATATATTAAAAAGCAATAATATAGAATGTGCATATGTCGATGTTAGTAATAATCCTTACGAAAGATTTAATGATGCACTAAGATTATTTACAAAAATCACTGGTAGAGATGATATTTACGATTCAGAAGTAAAAGCTCTCAAGGAAAATGTAAATAAAATCTGTGAAAAAGCTAAAAAAGAAGAGCAACCTGATGTATTTATTTTATTCGGTTCTACAAAATATGTAAAAGCAGAACTTTCAACAGGTCTAGTAGGAAACATGCTAGAGATGCTTGGAGCTAACAATATAATTACTGACTCACCAGTTGAAAATAGTTCAAAAGTAGATTTTAGTTTGGAAAAAATCCTTGAAAAAGACCCTGATGTAATATTAGTTGTTACTATGGGGGATCTTGAAAAAGTTAAAACTCGTATAAATGATGACTTAGAATCAAATGAAGCATGGGCTACACTTACAGCAGTAAAAGAAGGTAATGTACACTATCTTCCATCAGATTTATTCCATTACAAGCCTAATGCAAGATATCCTGAAGCATTTGAATATTTAGCTAAAATATTATATCCTCAGGTATTTAAATAATGAACGATTTAAAAAACAGACATTCTTATAAGATTACCGTACTAATAATTTTGCTAATTATTACTTTCATATCATTTCTTTTCAGTATTAGTTTAGGTGCTTTTAAGATATCAGTTCCAGAAATATTAAAAGCTATATTTATTGATGAAACAGGTGTCAATAGAAATATCATATGGAAAGTAAGAGTTCCAAGGTCACTTGTAGCTGGAACTGTTGGTATATGTTTGTCTTTGGCTGGAGGCATTTTGCAGGGGGTAATGAGAAACCCCCTAGCCTCACCTAATACTATTGGTGTATCCTCTGGGGCAGGATTGGGCGCAGTCTTTATTCTAGTAGTCTTTCCTGACTATGATTTCCTTGTTACACCAATTGCTTTTGCATTTGCATTATTTACAACTATGCTTATATACATACTATCTTGGAAGAATGGTATTAAACCACTTAGAATGATATTAGCAGGTATAGCAGTATCCTCATTCTTGGGAGCTTGGATTAATACTATACTTATATTCTATCCAGATAGAGTACAAAATGCATTAGGATTCATGGTAGGAAGTTTAGCCGCCAAGACTTGGAAGGACTTCTATGCTCTATGGCCTTACGCACTATTTGGATTGATATTAGCTTTCTTCTTATCCAAGAAATTAAATATATTGATGCTTGGTGATGAAATAGCCACCGGACTAGGACTAAAAATCGAGAGAGTAAGAAAAGTTTTTATTGCTTTAGCTTCATTACTGGCAGCCAGCTCAGCAAGTAATGTTGGTTTGTTAGGTTTTGTAGGATTGATTGTACCTCATATAACAAGACTTATAATTGGTTCTGACTATAGATATCTATTTCCTGCAAGTGCTTTACTGGGAGCATCTTTGATGATGTTTTGTGATACAATCGCAAGAATAGTTATGGACCCTGTAGAAATACCTGTAGGTATTGTTATGTCAATGCTTGGCGCACCATTTTTTATATTCCTATTGAGAGGCGGTTTGAAAAATCGTGTTAAGAACTAATTCAGTAACTATAAACTATGGCAAAAACAACATAATAGACAACCTTTCTTTAAACATAAAAAAAGGTTCCATAAACACGTTAATCGGTACAAATGGTTGTGGTAAATCAACTTTACTAAAGGCATTATCTAGAAATCTAAAGCCTAAATATGGTGATGTATACCTTAATGGTAATTCAATTTTTCAGATGGATACCAAGTTATTGGCGAAAGAAATGTCCATATTACCTCAATCTCCTAATGCACCTGATGATTTTACAGTCTTTGACCTTGTTAGTTATGGGAGATATCCACATCTTGATTGGACTGCCAAACTTCATAAAGAAGACATTGATATAATTAACTGGGCAATAGAATTGACTAAGATGGAACACCTAAAAGATAGACAAGTTACCACTCTATCTGGTGGAGAACGTCAAAGAGCATGGATCGCTATGGCTCTATGTCAAAAGCCTAATATATTATTATTGGATGAACCTACTACATACCTAGATATCAATCATCAATTTGAAGTACTGGAATTGGTTAAAAAGCTTAATCATACAATGAAATTAACTATTGTAATGGTTTTACATGACCTTAATCAAGCTGCTAGATATTCTGATAAAATTATTGTCATCAAAGATGGAGACATATATAAGCAAGGTAATCCAAAGAGTATCATCACTAAGGAGATTCTCCATGATGTTTTTAACCTTGATGTTAGGATATTAATGGATGATTATAATGATTGCCCATTCTTCATTCCATTAATGCATTCTAATAGATATAAAAATCCGCTAAAAAATATATCTGTCTAAAGGAAAAGATAATATCATTTCAAGATATTATCTTTTCCTTCATAATCTTATTTTTTATAATGGTTATTTAACATCAATTTATTGTAATTTCTTATTATCTTTTAACATTACTCTGATATTTGTATATATATTCTTAAAGACTATATCATCATATTTTCTATTAATTCTATAACCTGTTTTTTCACTGTTATCATAAATTATTATGTTTTTTTTCAAATTATCATGTGTCACTTTAATTTGTTGAAGTAATAATTGATAGTTTTTTTCTACATTATCTAAATTATTCTCTTCTTTTAAAGTTATTAATATTTCTCCAAACCCAATATTTAAATAAAAACAAATATCTTCAAGATCACTATTTTTATCATATAATGAAATTAATTCCCCATAAATTTTAGCTTTATTAACATTTCTAATTAATTTATCACATTCTGTTATTGTTAAGTTACTATAATTATCAAAGTTAGAAACAATATCATCAAAAACCAAATAATAACTAAAATATATTTCTTCTATATTGTGTTTATTTACTTCATTTAGTTTTAAATAAGAATTAATTAAGTAAATATTAACTAACAATGATATAATAAACAATACTCCTATAACTCTTTTCATTAAAAATCTCCTATCATTATTAATAATAATTTAAATATTTCTACTTTTTTAGGATAGGAAGGGGCATCATAACATCCCCTTCCTATAATATTTATCTATAGTAACTGATATAATAATTAAAATGAATAGTCTCTTCTAAAACATTATACTGCATCCAACCATTTCTGCTATATACACTAAATTTAGGATGATAATATATTTTTTTTGAAGATGTACCATAGTCATGTAATTTCCCTTCAATTTTGAAATTTTGACTTTCATTTCTTAAATACTCTGTGCACTCTCCAGCAATAGCACGATTAACATTTCCAGTGCTTCCAAATATATTAGAAGCCTCTTGTTGGCTTCTTGAAGCTGGCCATGTTTCTTCACTGCCATTTAAATCTTGTTTCTTGTCATTTATCAATTCCGACCAAGCCCAATAAAAATTTGATGCATAAGGGCATCCACCTAAAAATGCTTTAATGGGATGATATGTTGTTCCTCCGGTATCTCCATAGAATCTTCTCATATAAAAGAACTCATTACTTGCATCGTTTGAAGATATTCCAACATTAATATTATCAAGCTGTAAATAACTTGTATTATCATATAAATTCACACTATTATCATTTTTATTATATAAATATGTATTGCTAGTAAGTACTTTTATGTTTAAATAAACTTCATCTTGTGAACTAGATCTTGGATAATCTTCTTGATATTCCCATTGAATGAAATTAGTTAATATATTCTCACTACCTATTGGCCACTCATTAGATTCTTTAAAATACCCAAAATAAGTATTAGAATCTTTTTCTAGAAAAACTTTACCTTCTTTAGTAAATGTATCAGAAGGTATAGAATCACTATAAGGTATATCTGGTACAGAAACAGACTTTACAGTACTATAAGTTTCAATATATTGTTTTTGTAAATCACTATTAGTCTTTTCTGTAATCAATTCTGTATCTTCACTTATATTAATTTTGGTATAATTACTGTTTTTACTTATAAAGGGAATAAACCATTGTTCATTCATACTTAGTTCCCCAAATAATTTATTTTCTTCAGAGATATCATTAGTAGCTATTGCATTTTTTGATAACCGTTCAAATAGCTTATTATCTTTAATTTTATCTTCTATATATATAATATCATTCGTTTTACGATCTCTTAATACCATTTTAATAACTGGTTGATTTGAATATAACTTATTAGGTTTTAACAACAATTCACTTTTAGCCTTTTTTTCAATAATGACACTTAGTACATCAAATTTATCAGTATCAGCACAATTAACAACTAATGAATTACCTTTTTGATAAGATAATACTGTATCATATATATTTCCCGACAACAACAAATTTACTATTTCATTTTCATATAACAATACACCTGAAATTTCAACTTCGCTTAATTGATTAGTTATATTTACATCTTTAAATAAAACATTCATTTCCGATCTATCTTTGATTTCTTGAATTGTATTATTCTTATAGATAATACCATTATTTAATAAATTTTCCGCTTGTATATCAATGATATTTATTGAGATACACATTGATATTACTAATATACTACTAAAAATTTTTCTTAATATTTTCATTTGTCTCATCCTTTCACTACTATTACTTATTAAATAGCTTTCAATAATTCATTAAATTTTAGTTATTTATTTTATTACTAGTAATTTTGAGCATAGGATTAGCATTTCAGTTTATATTTTTTAAATATTTTTACCTCCCATTATTATATATTATATTTTTGGTTAAATTTTGTCAATAGACATATATATTAAAATAATAATTTATTTCAATCAATAATATCAATTGTAACCTTATACAAAACATAGCATTGATAACTATATTAGTTACTAATGCTATGCTTTATATAATTCTTTATTTTGTATATTACATCACCTTTATCTCAAAATCAGCATAACTCTCTATACCATGTTCTTCTATATCTAATCCTATATTCTCTTCTTTTTTATTTACTCTCAATCCAATAGTCAGATCAACTGCTTTGAAGATGATAAATGCAATTGTGATTACCCAACCTGCTACGGTGACTACTCCTAATGCCTGAACACCTAATTGTCTAACTCCACCTCCATAGAATAGACCTAATCCAACTTCTGCATCGGCTGAAAATAAACCAACACAGATAGTTCCCAATGCTCCACATATTCCGTGTACACCAATAGCTCCTACTGGGTCATCAATCTTCAATATCTTGTCAATAAATTCTATACCAAATATTATGGTCACACCTGAGATAATACCTATCATGACAGCTCCTACTGGAGTAACCACTGCACATCCTGCAGTAATTGCAACAAGTCCTGCTAATGCACCATTTAGGGTCATTGAAACATCTGGCTTTTTGTATCTTATCCACGTAACACTCATAGTTACAATAGCAGAAATTGCAGCCGCCAAGTTCGTTGTAACAAAGATTTTTGATATTGATGCTATATCTGCCCCCGATGAAGCTGCCAACTGAGAACCTGGGTTAAAACCAAACCATCCAAACCATAGTATGAATACCCCTAATGCACCTAATGTCAAACTATGCCCTGGTATAGCTCGTGATTTTCCATCTTTCGTATATTTTCCTATACGTGGTCCAATGATAGAAGCTCCAACCAAAGCACACCATCCTCCAACTGAATGAACAACAGTCGAACCTGCGAAATCATGGAAACCAAGTTGGCTCAACCATCCTCCACCCCATATCCAATGCCCAGCTACGGGATATATTATTACTGATATGAAGAAACTATATATCAAGTAGGATATGAACTTGGTTCTTTCTGCCATTGCACCTGATACTATGGTAGCTGCTGTAGCACAAAAGACTGTTTGAAATATAAGTGCTGTATAATCAGTATTATTAAGAAATAGTAAATCAGGAGTTCCAATTAATCCTCCTATTGATTTTCCGTACATTAATCCATATCCAATTATCCAGAACATTATTGAACCAATGGCAAAGTCCATTAAATTCTTCATTATTATATTCCCTGCATTTTTTGCTCTAGTAAATCCTGTTTCTACCATTGCAAATCCTGCTTGCATAAAAAATACTAATGTTGTAGCTATCAAAATCCATATGTTATCCAAAATAAACTTAATCTCTTCCATTAAAAATTCCACTCCTATCATTATATTTATTTTATAAAGCGTCTACGCCTTCTTCACCAGTACGAACTTTTATTACATTTTCTACTGGATATATAAAAATTTTACCGTCCCCTATTTCCCCTGTCCTAAGTACTTCTTGTGCTGTCTCAACAACTACTTCCACTGGTACTTCACAAACCACTATCTCGATTTTTGATTTTGGTAATAGATCAATACTATATTTATTACCCCTGTAATATTTTGTTTTACCTTTTTGCTGTCCACATCCTAATACATGTGAAAATGTCATACCGGTAATACCTATTTCATTAAATGCTTCTTTTAATTCTTCCACCTTGCTAGGCCTGGTAATAATATCGATTTTGGTTATTTTATTCATTTTCAACCTCCTTCTTTTAGTGGAACATAGGTCAAGCTAATCTTTTTTAACACTAGGAAAATCATTAAGTCATAGCTTAGTATCTTCCCTAAAATGCTCATAAAACTGAACAAAAAAAGGCCTACATACTCTTGTTTGAGTATATAGACCACTTTGTCTACAAAATAAAATACATCGTTGTATTTATTAATATGAAAGATGTTTATTTAAAAAGATTATCATGTAACTTATGTTCAATATTTATATATTCATTATATACGAATTCTGGAATATGTCAACACATTTTTATAGATTTATGCAACTTTTTATTTATCATCCTTCATTTTAATTTTTGTTATGTATGTATTTATCATTAATATAGCTGTATTAAATATATTTGTATATAGTTTTTATGGTTTCTGTTTTTATCAATCATTCATTTAACACAATATTATACCAATTTTAGTTTTAATAGAATATTATATTATTATAGTACTATACAATTTAACATAGGCATACTCATTGTTATATTTATTTATATATACGAAAATTAAAAGATATAGAATTAAGAACTTTAATATGATATACTGAAAAAAGTTTAAATCTACTATCAAAACAATATATTATTAGAGGTGAATCAAATGACTCAAAAGGAACGAATGCTGGCTGAACTACCTTATAAAGCGTGGTTAGATGGCTTAGAAGAAGAAAGAATGAAAAACAAGAAAAAAATATACTCTTATAATAATTTATCTCCAGATAAAACAGAAGAGATGAAATCTACTATTAAAAGCATACTTGGCAAATCAGGAGAAAATATTTTTATTGAACAGCCTTTCCGTTGTGATTATGGTAAAAATATTGAAGTAGGCGAAAACTTTTTTGCAAATTATAATTGTATAATGCTTGATGTTGGTAAAATAAAAATCGGTAAGAATGTAATGTTTGCTCCTAATGTAGCTGTCTATACAGCAGGGCACCCTATTCACCCAGATTCTCGTAATTCTGGCTATGAATATGGTATAGGAGTAACTATTGGAGATAATGTCTGGATTGGTGGCAATGTAGTCATAAATCCTGGTGTAAATATCGGCAACAACGTGGTAATCGGTTCTGGTAGCGTTGTTACAAAAGATATTCCTGATAACATGATTGCAGTAGGAAATCCTTGCAAAGTAATTCGTGAAATAACAGAATCTGACCGCAAATACTATTATAAAGATAGAGTTTTTGACGTTGATGATTATAAATAGTAGATTATATCATACTTATTAAGTCATAACAAAAAAACCCCATAATTGAGGTTTTTTTGTTTATGTAAATATCCTTGAATATAATACGTGTTACATCTTAAATATGTATCTGATGCAAATAGAAGTTTATCATTTTTTTAGAATACCCATTCTTTTATAGTATTATCGTAAAACCACTGATTTATATCAGCGTTGAAGTTAAGATCATCATTAGTTATTGTGATATTCTCTGGATACCAATCATCACTGCCAACTTTTTTTAACCATGCTTTTGTAATTACAGTATTAGGCAATCTAGAATATTCTATAGAATACCAATCATTATCACCTTTTTCAAAATCATTGTAACCTGATTTATCTAACAGATTTTCATGGGTTGTACCATCACTTAACTGGACTCCAAAATATACATCGCTATCTGTTCCATAGGCATCAAATAGACCACCGTCTTTGGTTTTTATACGAACATCAACCTTGTCCAAAACATAATTGCAGTCAGATACAACTATATCAACACCTGTATTACCAATAAACCACATATCAAGAGGTTTCAAGAAATGGCATTGATTATCACTGCTAGTCACTTCTACCTCTATAGGATACCAGTTATCTTCAGCAGTTCCTGCTTCCCAGCCCCTTTGTTTTCGTATCCAAGCTTTTCTTATTTCAGAGCCTGCTGATTTTTCTAATGTAACAGTATATGTATCATTATCACCTTTTTCATGATCATTGTAGCCTGATTTATCTAACTTCCACTCGTGCATTCTACCATTTTTCAATTCTACACCAAAGTATACATCATTATCTGTTCCATAAGTATCAGTTAGTGCACCATCTTTTGTTTTGACACGAATATTAAGGGTAATATTACTATCATATGTATTACTGCATACAGAAGATGGGTTTGCAATCTCTTTTGCAAATCGATATAAAACTCTAGCTATTCCTCTTTGAGTACTTTTCATTGTAACGTCTGCTACACCATTCCATGTAGATTCATTATCAGCTACAAAATTGTTATGGTATTGCTCATATCCAATTATAGCTCTTATATCACATTCCTTAGTTATAAAATCTGGTAGATATTCATCTTGTAATGTATCAGAATAATTAGATGTACTTGTATTGCCCCCTAGTGTAGTTATAGTGTATTGATCTTTAGTATTTTCTACATAGGTTTCAAAGGTACTATGTTTTGTAATATGCTCTTGGGTACCACCTATAGCATTTGATGCATGATGAGGATTACATAAGTCAGCAAAGTAATGCATTGCATTTCCTAAAGTATATATTGCGTTATTATAGTCTCCACTTTTCCAATATTGTAATGCCCATCCTATATATTCTTTTGAACGATATTCAGCTGTTTGATATACAAAATCTAGAAAAGCGAGTTCTCCTTCGTTAGAAGCAGTAAAATTAGTTTTGGTATAAGGATTATAGAAATGGTCTTGATATAATGAGAAATTTTTATCATCGAAATCTGGCATAATAGCACCACGTTTAAAATCTTCTATGGATGCCTTTAATCTATTAATTACATCCATGAAATCACTATTATTTCTGTCATCTAAAGTTAAGTCATTTTCTAAAATTTGTAAAGCTTGAGTTACCAACAGAGTATGTGTGTTTGGATCTTGGTCAAGTTCGCCAGCCCATCCTAATACTGACGTTGATATTAATTCCATCATCAAGGCAACTGCAATTGTGAAAATACTTACTTTTTTCAAAATATTTTTCATAATCTGACCTCCATTAATTTTACAATAAATTGTAATTTTTCTATAATTATACAATAAATGGAGATATTTATCAATTTATTTCATGATAAATTTATGTTAAATATATGTAATAGAACAATTTCCTAGGTTTAGTTGATAAAATTAATATAGTTATAATTGTTTGTCAAAAAACTGTATATTAGTTATTTTTACCAAAACACAAGCCTTCTCGTTAATATATTCTAATTATTAACAAGAAGGCTTAGTTGATACTTTTACACATTTATTATATATAAAAATATTTAATAATAATATCTACACTCTATTTAGTAAAATATTCTACACCTGATTTAAATATCATTTGATCTTTTTGACCAATTATGTTGTTAGCAACATTGGTACCAATACGTTCTGAATGTCCCATTTTTCCAAGCACTCTACCATCAGGACTAGTTATACCTTCAATAGCGTATAATGAACCATTTGGATTAAATCTAATATCCATTGTTGGATTACCTTCAAAATCCACGTATTGTGTAGCTACTTGACCATTATCAAATAGTTTTTTAGCTATAGCTTCGTTCACTATGAATCTACCTTCACCATGTGATACAGGTATAGCATGTATGTCACCAACATTTACATTAGCTAACCAAGGTGATTTATTTGATATTATTTTCGTATTGACCATACAAGATATATGTCTACCTATTGTGTTATAAGTAAGAGTTGGGTCATCATTAGTTAATTCCCTGATGTCTCCATATGGTACAAGTCCAAGCTTGATAAGTGATTGGAAGCCGTTACATATACCAAGCATAAGTCCATCTCTGTTCTGTAATAATTCAAGTACAGCATTCTTGATGTATTCATTTCTAAATACAGTTGCAATGAATTTACCTGACCCTTCTGGTTCATCACCTGCACTAAAACCACCAGGAATCATAACCATTTGACTATTATCAATCTTGTCAGCCATAACTTTTATAGATTCTTTTATGTCTTTTGATGTTAGATTCTTGAACACGAACATATCTACGTCTGCTCCTGCTTGTTCAAAAGCTTTTGCTGAATCATATTCACAATTAGTCCCAGGGAATACAGGAATGAATACTTTTGGTCTAGCTATTTTATTTTTACAAGTATATACTTTGTTTTCTTTGTACAATTGGTCTTTTACATTATTAGTCTCTTTTGTTTTAGTTGGATATACATCTTCCAATGTATTTGTCCATGTATCAATAATCTCATCAATATTTATTACTTCATTTTTATATCTAATAGCTGTCTCTGATGTTGTATTACCTATTTGAATATAATTAAGTCCATCTAGTATCTCATTATATTTTATGTTCCCATCAATTTCTATCAGTATACTACCATAATCTCTTGAATATAGCTTCTCGGCAGTAATTGAGTCATTAATATTTACTCCTATTTTATTACCCATAGCCATCTTTGATATAGCTTCTACTAATCCACCATAACCAACTGTATGAGCTGATAGTATTTTACCATCAATGATAAGTTCATGTATCTTGGAATAATTTTTCTTAAGCTCTTCAAAATCAGGCAAATCATAGGAATCTCTTGATAATGGTATACATATAAGGTTACTATCTGCCTTTTTAAGTTCTGGTGATATTACTTTATTAACATCTACTACATCTACTGCAAATGATACTAAAGTAGGAGGAACATCTATGTCATTAAAAGTTCCTGACATACTGTCCTTACCGCCTATTGAAGGAAGGTTTAATATCTCTTGAACATGATAAGCTCCGAGTAAAGCACTAAAAGGCTCTCCCCATCTACTACTATCTTTACCAAGACGTTTGAAATATTCTTGGAAAGTGAATCTGATTTTCTTGTAATCTCCACCTGTAGCAACAATCTTAGCTATTGATTCTACAATAGAATATACGGAACCATGATAAGGACTCCATGACATAAGATATGGATTATAACCATAACTCATGACAGTTCCTGTAGATGTATCCCCCTCTAGCAATGGTATCTTGGCAACCATTGTTTCAGTAGGAGTTAGCTGATATTTACCCCCATAAGGCATAAATACACTACAAGCTCCGATGGAACTATCAAATTTTTCTACTAATCCCTTTTGGGATGCAACATTGATATCTGCCATTATATCAAGCCATTTATCTTTAACTGTATCTTCTTTTTCTTCTTTTTGAACAAAATAATTATTTTCTTGTATTGGTGATAGAACATGTACATCTGTTGTTGCTTTTGCTCCATTGGTATCTAAGAAATCTCTACTGATATCTACAATACTGTTTCCGTTCCAATTCATCACTAATCTTTTTTCTTTTGTTACATTGGCAACAACAACAGCTTCCAAGTTTTCTTTATTAGCACAAGCAATGAACTCATTAACAGAATTTTTATCAACAACTACAGCCATTCTTTCTTGTGACTCTGATATAGCAAGTTCTGTTCCATCAAGACCTGCATATTTTTTAGGAACTTTATCTAGATCAATAATAAGACCATCTGCTAATTCACCTATAGCAACTGATACTCCACCTGCTCCAAAATCATTACATTTTTTTATCATATTACTTACTTTTTTGTCTCTAAACAAACGTTGAATCTTTCTTTCTGTTGGTGGATTTCCTTTTTGTACTTCAGCACCACAAGTATGGATGGAATCTTCAGTATGCTCTTTTGATGAACCTGTTGCTCCACCACAACCATCTCTACCTGTTCTTCCACCTAATAGTATTATTATATCTCCTTCATCAGAAGTTTCTCTTATAACATTTTCTCTTGGAGCTGCTGCAATGACAGCGCCTATTTCCATGTGTTTTGCAACATAATTAGGATGATATATTTCATGAACCTTACCAGTTGCAAGTCCTATCTGATTACCGTAAGAGCTATAACCATGAGAACTTTCTGATGCTATTTTTTTCTGTGATAATTTCCCGGGTAATGTTTTGTCAAGTGAAGTCCTTGGATCTCCTGAACCTGTAACCCTCATTGCTTGATAAACATATGAACGTCCTGACAATGGGTCTCTGATTGCTCCTCCAAGACAAGTTGCGGCTCCACCAAATGGTTCAATCTCTGTTGGATGGTTATGAGTTTCATTTTTGAACATAACCAGCCATTCTTCATCTTTACCATCAACATCTACATCTACCACAATACTACAAGCATTGATTTCCTCAGATACTTCTAAATCATCTAAGAGTCCATCTACTCTTAGCTTTTTCATTGCAAGTAATGCTATATCCATTAGGCATACATCTTTTTTATCTGCTTTATCTCCTAAAACTGCTTTTCTGTCTTCTAAATATTTTTTGTATGTTGATTGTACAGGCTCATTATATTTTCCATCTTCAAAAGTAACATTCTCAATAGCTGTCAAGAATGTTGTATGTCTACAATGATCTGACCAATAAGTATCTAAAACTCTAATTTCTGTAATAGTTGGATTTCTTTTTTCTACGTTAGCAAAATATTCCCTAGTAAATAATAAGTCAGGGGTACTCATAGCAAGTCCTAGTTGTTTCCACAGTTCTCCTATCTGCTCTTCATTCATGGATATGAATCCATCTATATAAGGAACAGTCTTTGGAATATCGAATTCCAATTCTAGAGTTTTTGGTTTATCAAGTTGTGCTTCTCTTGAGTCAACTGGATTGATATAATATTTTTTTACTCTTGATAAGTCTTTGTCGCTAATATTTCCTTGTAGAACAATTACTTTTGCTACTCTAACTACAGGACTTTCGTCTGCATTTAGTATTTTGATACAACTGGCAGCTTGGTCTGCTCTCTGATCATATTGTCCAGGCAGGTATTCTACTGCAAAAGCTGTTTCTTTGTTATTAAGATTCATAACTTCTTCTGATAATATATCTACTTGTGGCTCTGAAAATATAGTATTCAGAGCGCTTTTATAAGCTTCATCTGTTACATGGGCTACATCATAGCGATTTACTATTCTTACGTTATCTAAACTATCTAAAGACAAATTATTTCTAAGATCATTAAGCAAATGTTTTGCTTCTGTATTACATCCGATTTTTTTCTCAACGAAAACTCTTCTAATTGTATTCATAATAACCTCCTACGGTTTCTATTTACATTATAATAATACCATGCTATGATTATTAAGTAAAATTAATAATACTAATATCACTTATAAGGAGAATTAATAAATGAATATTAATCTGGAGCTTTACAAAGTTTTTTATTATGTAGCTACTACTTTAAGTTTTTCTGAAGCATCTACTAAGCTCTTTATTTCTCAATCGGCAGTTAGTCAATCTATTAAAACTCTTGAAAAGAATCTTAATACAACTTTGTTCAATCGCAATACCAAAAGGGTGACTCTTACTCATGAAGGGAGTCTTTTGTTACAGCACATTGAACCAGCTATTAATCTAATTCATAATGGTGAGAATAACATAATGGAGACAAGGAGTCTTAATCAAGGAAAGATTCATATAGGTGCCAGTGATACTATTTGTAAATATATTCTTTTACCTTATTTCAAGAAATTCCATTCGGTTTATCCTAATATTCATCTACAGGTCACTAATAGAACATCAATCAAATGTGTGGATTTGTTAAAGCAAGGTAGTGTGGATTTTATTGTTACTAATCTTCCTAACAAGAATATTGGTAGTTCTATGGAGGTTAGGGAGTTTTATAAGTTCAGTGATATTTTTATTGGTGGGAATGATTTTGAAGAGCTAAAGGGTAAAAGGGTGTCTTTGAAAGAATTGATTAAGTATCCTCTATTGATGTTGGAGAAGAATACTACAACTAGTCAGTATATTAATGGGGTTTTTGAGTCTAAGGGGCTTGTTTTGTCTCCTGAGATAGAGCTTACTAGTATTGATTTGCTAGTTGAGTTGGCTAAGATTAATCTTGGGATTTCTTTGGTTCCGGATTATTGTATGGATGAGGAGTTATTGAAGGATGTTTTTGAGATAAAGACTAGGGAGGTGTTGAATGAGAGAAGTCTTGGGATAGTTAGTAAGAAGAATATTCCGTTGTCCATTGCGGGGAGGAAGTTTATTGATTTTATTTTAGAGTAGCTGGGGGTGGTAATAGATGGTACAAATGGGTCAGGGTATAAGGGATTAGAATAACTTGCCTTACTCTGGGAAGCGATCGGTCTGCGTTATTCTAATCCCTTATACCCTTCGGAGAATATGTCGTTTGTTCGTTGAGAACATAGTATCTATAATATGTAACCTATTAACAAATTCCTGTTGAATTATCTCATTTGGTGTTTGATAGAAATTGTAGGGCGTATTGTGCGTATAGTTTGCTGCCAAGTTGTAGTGCTTTTTCGTCAATTTGGAAGCAGTCGTGATGAAGTGGGTAGGATGTGTTGGGGGTTCCGTCACAAACTCCTAAGAAAGCGAAAACTCCTGGGACTTGTTCTAAGTAGCGGGAGAAGTCTTCGGAGGCTGTCATTTTTGGTTTTAGGGTTAGTGCTTGTTCGCCTGCTATTTTTTTTACTGCTTTTTTGGCTATTTCACTACAATATATGTCATTGATTACAGGTAGTAGAGATTTGGTATAGTTAATAGTTGCTGATGTATTATACATTTGTGCTGTATTTGTAGCTATTCTAAGTAATGCTTGTTTACAGTAATCTCTTGTGTCAACGCTAAAGGATCTTAGGCAGCCATATAGGACAGCCTTTGAGGCTAGAATATTTGCTTTGACTCCAGCGTCGAATTTTCCGATAGTTATTACTGCTGAGTCTAATGGATTGATTTCACGGGATATTATTTCCTGTAAATTGACTACAAGATTAGAGGCAGCTACGATAGCATCGGTACCTAGATGAGGTAGTGCTCCGTGTCCTCCAGATCCTGTTATTGTTATAGTGAAGTCGTCGACACCTGCCATACGTGGACCGCTTTCAATTGATATTTTTCCAGTTGGAAGATCAGTGATGACATGAATAGCGAATATAGAGTCTACATTGTTTAATATGCCAGTTGCGACTATATCTTGGGTTGCTTCACCAGTTTCTTCTGCGGGTTGAAAGATTATTTTTATGGAACCATTAATATTGTCTTTATTTTCGTTTAGAATTTTTACGGCACCAAGTAACATGGCGGTATGAGCATCATGTCCGCATGCATGCATTAAGCCTTTAGTTTTAGACTTATAGCTGATATCATTTTTTTCTTCTATAGGGAGTGCATCAATATCTGCTCGTAGGGCAACAGTTTTTCCGGGTTTGCCTTGAATGGTTGCTACAACTCCTGTCTTACAAATAGTATAGTAAGGAACTCCTATGGATTCTAGTTCTTGAATAATCTTTTTGTTAGTGTTATATTCGTTTAGGCTCAACTCTGGGTTTTGGTGGAAATAACGTCTAAGTTCTGTAACATATGTTCCAAGTTCAAAAGATAAATCGTTCAATATACCACTCCTCCAACCTTTTACTATTGTGTGTTCATTTTTTCATATATAATCTCAGAAGCAGTATTGATTATCTTTTTGTCCATTTCTACAAATTGGTTACTGATAATTAATTTTAGTTTATCCATTACCAAGTAATAGATAGCTCCTTCATCCAAGTCTTCAAAGTTCAATTCATATTTGTCAGCAAAATCATCCAGATTGTAGTTGTCTCCGAACCATTCTATTATTTTGTTGATGTCATTATCTCTATTAGTTATTTTATTTGATTCGTTGCCAATTCTTTTTGCGCTGTTTATTGCTACTATGACAAATGCTATACCTATTGCTAGTAGTAAGCCAGAGAATAAATATTTGTTGCTAAAGTTGATTGCTATAACTTCCAATAAAGATAGGATACTTACTACTACGAGGGCCGCACCGATTACTCCAAATGTATAGACACTTGATTTTAGGTCTTTTAAGGCTGTATCGTCGTTATAGTTTTCTGTTTCGTACTCATTGGTTATTTCTTCTTCTTCATCATCTTCTTCGTTTTCTTGTTCCTTTTTTTCTTCTGCTTTTGTAAGCATGTAACCTTTTAGAAATTTTATTGATTCTTCTAGTTCTTTTTCGGTGACAAAGATAGCATAGTAGTATTGATTTTCTTCCTCTCCATCTTCGTCTTGAATTTTTTCGTATTTTACATCTTTTATGCCGCTGTATTCTAGATATTCTTTTACTTGAATAATTTGTTCTTCCTCAGTTGTCTTTATTAATGGCTTCCACTCAATAATATCTTCTAAGCTGTCCACTAGCTCAATTTTACAATCTGCACATAGTTTGACACCTTCTTCATATTCACATTTACATTTTGGACACCATGGCATATATTGTTCCTCCTCTTTTAATTAATTGTTCTATTGTTATTATACTAGAGGCTTGTTTACCTATCAATAAAAAAACATTAGTTTATGAAAATAATTCAATTATTTTCCAAATTGTTATAGAAAAAATGATATTTTGTGTTAGAATTAGATTGTTAGGAGGGTATAACTGTTATAATACATAATAGTTCTAATGAAAATTTATATCTAGGAGGGAACAAATATGAACATGAGATGGAATCTCGACAAACTTTACACTTCTTTTGAGTGTGAGGAATTAAAAAATGACTTTCAGCTTGTAGATAAACTAATAAAAGACACTACAGATTTTGTAAATACTAATTTTACAGATACTGATAATGCTAAAGATAAGCTTGAAAAATATCTGGAAAGCAAAAACAATATAGAGAATTGCATAAGCAGATTATATGATTATGGTTATTTAATTTATAGTGTTGATACTAAAAATGTAACAGCTCTAAAACAAATGGAAAGAGTAGAAAGTTACCTTCCTAAACTAACTATTATTGATGTTAAGTTTCAAAAATGGATCAGTGATTTAGATAATCTTGATGAAATCATTGCTTCATCGGATATGTTAAAAGAACATGAATTCATTATCAAAAGTAGCAAAAGATTATCAAAGTATTTATTGAGTGATGCAGAAGAGCAGTTAATCGCTGAGATGCAAAATACAGGTTCTAATGCTTGGGCTAAGTTACAAGATACTGTTACATCTTCACTATTGGTTGATTATGAAGATGAGAAATTACCTTTGACTGTTATTAGAAATTATGCTTATGACCCATCAGCTGAAAAAAGGAAAAAAGCTTATGAAGCTGAGTTAAAGGCATATGAAAAAATTGATCAGTCTTCAGCAGCTTGTCTTAATGCTATTAAAGGAGAAGTTGTCACTATAGCTAAAAAAAGAGGTTATGAGTCTCCTCTTGATATGACACTTGTTGGTGCAAGAATGGATAAAGAAACTCTAGATGCTATGATGACAGCTATAAAAGAATATTTACCTCATTTCCATAAATATCTTAAGAAGAAAGCTAAGATGCTTGGACATGAAGGTTCTCTTCCATTCTATGACTTATTCGCTCCAGTAGGTGAAGTTGATATGTCATATACATTTGAAGAAGCAAGAGATTTTATTGTTAAAAACTTCAGCTCCTTCAGTAATAAGCTTGGTAATTTTGCTGACAATGCATTTGAAAACAGATGGATTGATGCAGAACCTAGAGAAGGTAAGATAGGTGGGGCTTATTGCAGTAATCTTCATTGTATAAAAGAAAGTAGGATCATGGCTAACTTCTCTGGAAGTCTTAACGATGTTACTACATTAGCTCATGAACTTGGACATGGATATCATGGTGATTGCTTGAAAGATGAGACAAGCTTGAATAGTGATTACCCAATGCCAATAGCTGAGACTGCTTCTATTTTCTGTGAGACTATAGTTATGAATGCGGCTCTTAAGAATGCAACAGATGAAGAGGCTCTTGTTATCTTGGAAACTGATATCATGGGTTCTAATCAAACAATTGTTGATATATATAGCCGTTATTTATTTGAAACAGCTTTATTTGAAAAGAGAAAAGATGCTTCATTATCAGTGGATGAGTTAAAAGAGATTATGTTAGAGGCTCAAAAAGAAGCTTATGGTGATGGACTTGACCATAATGTATTACATCCATATATGTGGAATTGTAAACCACACTATTATTATTTTGATGCTAATTTCTATAACTTCCCTTATGCTTTTGGTTTATTATTTGCAAAAGGTTTATATGCTAAGTATCTTGAGATGGGTAATGATTTCTTACCTAAGTATGATAAACTTCTTGAAGCAACAGGTAAAAATGATGTTAAAGACGTATTGGCTATCATGGATATCGACTCTCATGATGTTGATTTCTGGAGAAGTTCTCTTGAGATAGTTAAAAAAGATATTGATAAGTTTTTGGCATTATAGAAATAGTATTTGATACACAAGATAATACTTAATTGTATTATATAAGCTGAATTAGACAAAGCTTTCTTATTATAATAGAATTCTATTCAGAAACCGATATTTTGTCATTTTTAGACATTTATGGTGCAAGGATAGAATTCTCTTTTAATTTTCTCAAAATTTTATAAATAAGCTCTTTTATATATTGTAAATATATGGTAATATATTATTATAATGTTAAACGGGGTGATCTTGTGTCTAATCTAAATCATACAATAACAGAGAAATTTCAATGTACAGTTAAAGAAAACGATTATTTTAATAAAAACATACTTGATCAATTAGCTAAATTACAAGAAGTGGCTGCTAAGCTTAATAAAAATATTATCAGAGCTTGTACTTATTGTGGGTGCATTGAGATTAATGCCAATAATAAGCTCTATTCTTATAATGATGATATTAATTTGGATATGATTAAAATTCTTGATCCTCATCATATCACAGGTACTTTGTGTGAAGACTGTAGGGATAGGATAGAAAATGATATTGGGAGTTGTCTGTATCATTTGGCTTGTATAAGTAATTCTTTTGACCTTAATCTTAATGATATATTGTTGCAGGAGATGAATAAGGTTAATTTGCTTGGGAAGTTTAATATTGAATAGGGTTGGTTGATTGATTATTGAATGTGGAAGTGAGTCAGAAAAAATGTTTTGTTCTGACTTGGCTTTTGCAAAATAGTATATGTATATGCCTCACTACTCCACATATACATATACTATTTTGCTTTTAGGTTATTGGTAGTTGTTACAAAACATTTTTTCTTCTGACTAGACTGACTTTTGGGTATTACAGATTATATTAAAATTGGATTTAAAGTTCACTATTAATTGAATCTAATATAAATTTTTTTGATTATATATAATTTCTATATTACATTAATATTAGAATATGTAGTTTAGTGCTTGGGATACATTTTCGACTCCTAGGATCTCTATGCCGTCTATATTAAGGTTTTTGATATTTGCTTTTGAGATTATGCATTTTTTGAATCCTAGTTTTTTAGATTCTAGTATTCTTTTTTCTGCCATTGTTATCCCTCTTACTTCTCCAGTAAGTCCAACTTCTCCCATGATGACTGTTTTAGAGTCTACTGGGATATTTTTGAAGCTTGATGCTATGGCGCATACGATTCCTAGGTCAAGGCTGGGTTCTGTTATTTTTAGTCCACCTGCTATGTTGACGTAGCTGTCGTAGCTTGCTAACTGCATACCTATCTTTTTTTCTAGAACTGCCATAAGGAGTACTACTCTGTTATAGTCTGTTCCAGTTGCGGTTCTTCTAGGCATACCAAAATTAGTGGGACTCATTAATGCTTGTACTTCAACTAACATGGGTCTGGTTCCTTCCATACAACAGGTTACTATTGAACCGGGGCTGTTAAGTGGTCTGCCTGTTAGCATATATTCTGATGGATTGGGGACTTCTTCTAATCCTTTATCTCTCATTTCAAATACGCCTATTTCATTAGTTGAGCCGAATCTGTTTTTGACAGCTCGAAGTACTCTGTAAGATGCACTTCTAACCCCTTCAAAGTATAATACTGTATCCACCATATGTTCTAATACACGAGGTCCAGCTATTGCACCTTCTTTAGTTACATGTCCAACAATGAATGTTGATACTCCAAGTCCTTTGGCAACTTTCATTAATGAGGATGTAACTTCTCTGACTTGACTTACGCTTCCAGCGGCTGATGTTATGTCATCACTGAAGATGGTCTGGATGGAATCAACTATTACTACCCTTGGTTGTAATTCCTTGATGGCTTTGATACATAATGAAAGATTGGTTTCAGTGTATAGAGTCAGTCTTTCTCCATTAACTTCTAATCTATCTGCCCTCATTTTTATTTGTTGGAGGGATTCTTCTCCTGATATGTATAAAACGTCTATATCTTGTCCGCAAAGATATTGACACATCTGTAATAACAATGTTGATTTTCCTATTCCTGGGTCACCACCAACCAAAGTCAGTGAACCTTTTACTATTCCTCCGCCCAGTACACGGTCTAATTCACTAATCTTGGTCGATACTCTTTCTTCTTCGTTCATTTCTATACATGAAAGCTTTTTAGGCTTATTCTTTATATCTATATCATTATTGGTATGCACATTCTTTGTTTTTATCTTGACTTCTTCAACAAATGTGTTCCACTGTTTACATGCTGGACATTGTCCCATCCACTTTGCTGACTCGTTACCACATTCTTGACATACAAATACATTTTTCTGCTTTGCCATAACGTCCTCCTATTAAACTTTCAACAACAATAGAATTATTGATATCAATCCCATGCAAAAATTAACTAAACATAGAAATGTAACTACTTGTTTTTGATTCAATCCTGCTGATAAAAGTCTGTAATGAACTTGACTTCTATCTGCTTTATATACAGATTTCCCTTCTAAAAAGCGTTTTATTACTACAAAAATGTTATCAAATATAGGTACTCCTAGAGCAAGAATTGGTATAAGTAAAGATAACACGGTTGCTTGTTTGAATGCTCCATCCAAAGCTATAACTCCTAATATATATCCTATAAAAGTTGCACCTGCATCACCCATATATATTTGTGCAGGTTGTTTATTATATCTCAAATATCCTATAAGTACACCAGTTAATATAATAGCCATCATGGCTGAATTTACCTGACCTTTTGCTAATGCAACAATAAATAATGTTACAGCAGATATGGCGGAAATACCACCAGCTAAACCGTCTAAACCATCAATAAAATTAATAACTGTTGTAACACCAAATATCCATGTGACAGTTAATATAAACTGTAATATCACAGGCAGTAAAACATATTCATGTGTTATTGGATTTGTGAAACCATAAAAAACCATACCTGATTGATAGGCAACAACAGCTGCACCCATTTGCACAATAAATTTAGGTAACGCTGGAAATTCTTTTCTCTTGGTTTTAAACCAGTCATCAATTATACCAATAGATAAAATCATCAATGAACCAACAAGTAATGCTATGGATTTGCTGTTTATTCCTCCATTGAAGAACAGATAAGTGACTATAAAACCTAGAAAGATTGCTATTCCCGCTAACCCTGGAACAGGGTTTTTATGGATTTTCCTAGATGTCGGTTTATCAACAAAATCAATTTTTATTGCGAATTTCTTTAGTTGTGGAATTAATAGATACACGATTAAAAAAGCTGTCAAAAAAGCTATAAAGTAATTCATATAATCCTCCTCATTTGCACAAAAAAATAATATCATAAAACAATTATTTTTACAAGGATATGCCAATTTCACATTTTATTTTTTTCCATAACAAAGGACAGCCCTTAAGCTGTCCTAGATTTTTTATGCTTTTTTTATTGTTACGCTTTGCATTTCACAACTAGAAAAATCAACACTAAAACTTACTTTTCCAGCTAAGTTGGATTTCATCTTTCCAACTTGTACTTGGTTAATATAAATTCTATATTCTTGGTCTGCTTCTAATTCCAAAGTAATCTGTGCATCTTCTGTTCCTTCAACTTTAAAATCTATTATTTTATCACTAACAGAAAAATTATGAACTGTTGTTCCTGGCACTGATTCGAAAAGAAGTCTTCCATTTTTTTCTAATCTTGTTATTTCATCATAAGTTTTCACTTTATATATATGTCCATCAACTTCGAAATTAATTACCTTTTTCTTTTCATCCATTAGATGATTTCCAAAACTAAGTGTATTATCATCTTCTACCCTGATTATTTCTTGAATACCAGCCATCTTTACCCTCCTATATTGTCGTAAAAAGTTGAATACCTACATTATATATTATTTTAACCTTAAATACTAGAGAAAAATTAATTTTTCCCTATTTATCCCTAGATTAACATATATTACTAAAAATATTCATCTATTTTGCATTTATATATTATAACATAGCACTAACAAAATTAACATGGTAATTATTTTAAACCTTGAATATTAATTCATCGTCCTTTATATCTACAGTGACTTTATCCCCATATTTGACTTTGTTATCTAATAGTTCTTCTGCTAATTTGTCTTCCACTTTTGACTGAATTGCCCTTCTTAGAGGTCTTGCACCATAAGCTTCATCAAATCCTTCTTTTGCTAAGAAATCTTTTGCACTATCTGTCACTTCAAGTTCAATACCAACATTTTTGGTAAGTCTTACAGCAACTTGATTAATCATGATACCTACTATTTCACGGATATTCTCTTTTGTCAAGGAATGGAAAACTATTAGTTCGTCTATCCTATTAAGGAATTCTGGTCTGAATAGTCTTTTAACTTCATCCATAACGTTTTTACGCATGTTTTCATAATTTTTCTTTTCATCTACTTCAGAAATGAACCCTAACTTTACAGGTGAAACTATGTTTCTTGCGCCAACATTGGATGTCATTATGATAACGGTATTCTTGAAATCAATTTTTCTTCCCTGTGAATCTGTTATATGTCCATCATCTAGAACTTGTAATAATATATTAAATACTTCTGGATGAGCTTTTTCAACTTCATCAAATAATATTACTGAATAAGGTTTTCTTCTTATTTTTTCGCTTACTTGACCACCTTCATCATAACCTACATATCCTGGAGGTGATCCAATCAATTTTGAGACACTGTGTTTTTCCATGTATTCAGACATGTCAACTCTTATTAGAGCGCTTTCATCTCCAAACAATGCTTCTGCTAAAGCTTTTGTAAGCTCAGTTTTACCTACACCTGTTGGACCTAAGAACAAGAATGATCCTATAGGTCTTTTTGGATCTTTTAGTCCTACTCTTCCACGTCTAATGGCTTTAGAGATAGCTGTGACTGCTTCATCTTGTCCCACAACTCTTTTATGAAGGTATTCCTCAAGATTCTTAAGTCTTTCTCCTTCTTCTTCTGTGAGCTTCTTGACTGGTATACCTGTCCAACTTGAGACTATATCAGCAATTTCTTCTTCATCTACTATTTGATTAGCCCTAGAATTCTTGGATTCCCATTCTAATTTGGAAGCATTCAGTTTTTCTTTTATTTCATTTTGCTTTCTTTTGATGACTCCAGCTTTTTCATATTCTTCTGTCTTGATTGCTATTTCTTTATCTTTTTCAAGTTCTTCTAATTCTCTTTCCAAATCTTTTATATCAGGAGGTGCTGTAAAAGTACTTAGTCTTACTTTTGAAGCAGCTTCATCTATTAAATCTATTGCTTTATCTGGTAAGTAACGGTCTGTAATATAACGATTAGATAATTTGACCGCAGCTATTACAGCTTCATCTTTTATTTGAACTTTATGATGAGCCTCATACATATCTTTTAATCCTCTAAGTATATCAATGGATTCATCTTCTGAAGGTTCTTCAACTCTAACAGGTTGGAATCTTCTCTCTAAGGCAGAGTCTTTTTCTATATATTTTCTATATTCATCAAGAGTAGTAGCTCCTATAAGCTGTATTTCTCCTCTTGCTAGAGAAGGTTTCAATATATTTGATGCATCAATAGCTCCTTCGGCTGCTCCTGCACCAACTATTGTATGAATCTCATCAATGAATAATAAAACATTTCCTGCCTCTTTTATCTCTTTTAGAGCTTTTTTGATTCTATCTTCAAATTCTCCTCTATATTTTGAACCAGCTACCATTGATGATAAATCAAGAGCAACGACTCTCTTATCTTTCAATGTCTCTGGTATATTACCGTTAGAAATTTTCTGTGCCAGTCCTTCTGCAATAGCAGTTTTACCGACACCAGGCTCCCCTATTAGACATGGGTTGTTTTTGGTTCTTCTGCTTAATATCTGTATAACTCTCTCAATTTCTCTATCTCGTCCGATTATTGGATCGAATTCACCCTCTTTGGCCATATTAGTCAAGTCTCTGCTAAATTGGTCTAATACTGGTGTAGTAGACTTTTTATTAGACTGTGAGGAGTTAGCGTCTTTACCTGCTGGTGATTCTCCAAGATTCTTTAATATTAGTTGATATAATTTCTGTACAGTCACGCCTGAACTACTGATCAGTTTTACTGCAATACAATCTGTTTCTTTTAATAATGCTAATAAAATATGTTCAGTTCCTATCATAGTGGTTTTCATGTTAACTGCTTCTCTAAGACTTGACTCTAGAACTCTTTTAGCTCTAGGTGTAAAGTCCTCTACATCGGCAGTTGAAACATTACCTATAATGCCTATTTTTTTTATTTTTTCTAAAATAACATCTTCTGTTATACCTTGACTGTTTAGTATCTTTCCGGCAACTCCCTTACCTTCTTTTATTAGACCCAAGAGGATGTGCTCTGTTCCAACATAACCATGACCTAATTCTTTAGCTATTTGTCTAGACAAACTTATAGCCTCTTGAGCACGTCCAGTAAATCTACCCATCATAAGTTAACTCAAATCCTTTCTTATAATAATTTATATTATCTTTGGCAAATTATTTCTTATATAAGTTGCTCTTTCAATGTCTCTTTCATCTATTTTTAACTCTTTATTTATCTTTTTTTGAAGATTGGCTGGTTGGATACAAGTCATGAGTCCATAAATATTTATAGGATTTTTAATATCAGACTTCAGTATTCCCAGTTCATATCCAAGTTTTATATCTGATAATAAGGTCATAGCTTCCTTGGATGTAATTATTCTTGCATGTGCTAGAATTCCGTATGAACGATATACAGCATCTTCAAATTGCAATCTTTTTTCATTTAATAATTTATTTCTAAGGGCTCGTTCTTGTTCTACAATCTGTTTTGTCAAACTAGTCAGGTTATCAATGATTTCTTGTTCAGAGTGACCTAATGTAATCTGGTTGGATATCTGAAACACACTTCCTCTTGCTTTGGAACCCTCACCATATATGCCTCTTACTGTTATACCAAACTTCCCTATGGCATCTAAAATAAATTGCAGCTTACCAGTAGTTTCAAGGGCTGGTACATGTATCATATATGATGCTCTTAATCCCGTTCCAACATTAGTAGGACAAGATGTCAGATAGCCTATATTTTCATCGTATGCATAATTTATCTTTTCTTCTAATAAATCATCGATTCTATATGCATTCTGTAATGCTTCATCTAAGTTAAGACCATTGGTTATGGATTGAATACGAAGGTGGTCTTCCTCATTTATCATGATGCTTATACTTTCATCTTCTGATAATATAAGCCCTGTAGGTATTGATGTTTGTACAAAATTAGGACTAATCACATGACGTTCAACCATAGCTACCTTTTCTAGAGATGATAACTTGTTCATATCTACAGAATGGAAATAGCTATTATCTTCATGAGCATTTAATACTGCTTCTTTTACATCATCAATAATTCTTCCTGCATCTTCTTTTGATAGTCTACTAGGAAAATTATACTCTTCTATATTCCTGGCTAACCTTACTCTGCTGGATATTACTACATCATCACTACCAGAGCTTTTTTCAAACCATTTCAACATATGCCACCCTCCTTCTTCAATGCTCTTATGGCATCTCGAAACTTAGCGGCATCTTCGTATTCTTCTTTTACAACAGCTTCCCTCAACTTATTTTCCAATGATTGTATTTGTTTCCTTAATTTTATTTTTCCACCTGTTCTTTTTGGTATTTTACCTACATGTATATTACTTCCATGAACTCTTTTTATAACAGGGCTAAGCAAACTGGAAAATGATTTATAGCAATGACTACATCCAAATTTGCCTTTTTTCTTGAATTCGTTATATGTCATACCGCATTTTTCACATCTGATGACATCTTCTTTGTTATAGCTTTTGACATTAATGTTTTTATTGATATCCAAAAGACTACTAAGAAAGCTTTCAAAAGATATATCATTCTGAGGATATAGTTCTTTTACCTCCATTGCACATTTACTGCACAAATGTATTTCTTGTTTTTTTCCGTTAATTATTTTATTCAAGTATACAGTTGCAGGCTCTTTATGACATCTTTCACATAACATTTTAATTCCCTCTTTATCAAAATAAAATTCGATTATAAGCATATCCACTGATAAAATACATAATTTACCAGTACCAAATACATATAATATTATATCATAATGATTGAAAAATAGGACAAATTTTTTATATCAATTTCTATTTATATCTATCTATACATACTTATCAATTTTTCCATATCTTGTTCATCCATGGCATTAACGTACCCAATTACATCTCCTTCTTTACTAATCACATAGGTAGTTGGATAACCATTGATATAATAATTATCGGTAGCAGTACCGTCTTCATCAAATACTACAGGAAATGTTATACCTAAATCTTCAGCCCACTCAATTACTTCATCAATCGGCTTTTCACTTGCATCATGTTGTACATCAACCGCTATTATGGCTACATCATCATCTTTGTATTTTTCATGTATCTTTTGAAAATCAGGCATTTCATCTTTACAGTAACCACACCAAGTAGTAAAGAAGTTGACAAACACTAATTTGCCTTTATAGTCTGATAGTGTATAGCTGTTACCTTTTCCATCACTTAATGTAAAGTCAGGTGCTGCAATTGTTTCCTTATCTTCATTATCATCTCCAGTTTCTTTATCACCCTCTGGTACCTGCTCCTCAACCATGTCTTTATCATCTTCCTGAGTATCTTGTTCGTCCTTTGAATCAGTATCTTCATCTATGTTATCATCTTCACCTGTTTCTTTATCTCCAACTGCCATTTCTCCATCTTTATCATTATCGTCTACTACATTATTATCATTTTCTTTATCCAGTTCTGATTCTATATTATTAGTGTTATTGTCATCAATATTATCTTTTTCTGACTTACAACCGGTTATTAGAATAAGTATCATCACTAAGATAAGTATAGTATTAAACTTCTTATTGAATTTCATTGTAATCACCTCATTTTATTATAATTTTCTACTTTTTATTTCATTATAATTCTTTACTTTATTACATCAGTTATACATTTTATTTCACAACTAATAGTGATAAGGTATTAGTGTATAACATTATTCCCATTATAATCATCAATACTCCGGCAACCAATTTTATCTTATCAAAATACTTATAGATCTTTTTGTAGTTATTGATGAACTTACCCAATAATAGAGCTGATATCAAAAATGGTATGGCGAATCCAATGGAATATACCAGCATCATTCCTCCTGCTTTTAGATAATTTTTTTCAAAACTGGCTAAAAAGAGGATTGTTCCGATTATGGGTCCATTACATGGTGTCCATCCAAAACTGAATGTGATTCCAAGTAATAGTGACTTAATAAAACTAGGACTGTAATTCTTATACTGATATTTCTTCTCTTTATTGAACAGCTTTGTCTTGAATACTCCTATGAAATAAAGTCCAAATATGATTATTAATATTCCTCCTGCTTTTCTGATATAATCTTGATATGTTATAAGAGTATTATTAATAACTTTGGCTCCAAATCCAAGAGTTATATTAAGTATTGAAAGACCTAACACGAATGCTATAGAATTTATTATCATTATTCTTCTGATATTCTTATTTTTCTCTAGGTCTGTAATTGTTGTTCCAGCAAGGTAACTAAAATACAATGGTAATAATGGTAATACACAAGGAGTAAAAAAAGATAGAAATCCATTAAATATCGCTACCCAAAAAGTTAATTCATTTCCCATATGCCTTCCTCCAAACTTCAAAAATGCTTAATATACTTCTTTTGATATATATTATCATTAATATCATTATATTACTATATTAAAATTAATAAATTCATACATTGTTAACATATCAGTAAATAAATTATAGGGGCTGTCGGATAATACATTTTTAACATAAATATCAAGTAAGATAGCTAAACCTTGTCTATCTTCCAAAAGTTGTGCCATCTCCAAAAATGTATTATCGACAGCCCCCTGCTTATTAAGGCAATGTTGGACCATCTTCTGTATCTTGTTGGATATTAGAAATCATTCTCTTGAACATTTCATTGTCTAGCGCTCCCGATTTAGCCATCATACCAATCTCGTGAGAGGTTAAGTTACCCATATAAGGATGATCTTTGCTGACATTTTGATGTTCTTGTTTCTTTTCAATAATTCCTTCAGGTACACCATCAAGATCATTAAAATTAGTACTGCCAAAATTTTCGCTTATACTACCTGATTCATTAGTTCTGTTTTCATTATCCTTAGAATTTATCTGCTTCATAATTAGTTCCTTTCTTTTCTTTTATTGATGTAATATATCTCTATATGATATTTTAGAAGTTGAGAACTTCTATAAGATAAGATAAAAAATAGAGATAGTTTCCTATCTCTACTTAGTGTATGTCATTATGATATTATTATCCTAAACTTGTTCTATGAAATGGCAGATCTTTTTAATTGTTTTATTGCGTCATCTACTGGTGGTAAGAATAATAGTATTACTGTTAAGAATACTTCAACCGCTATATAAGAAATGTTGTATGCCATTGAATATAAGGTTGGATTCATATTAAAATCTGCTGCATAACTAGCAAAGAATATTACTCCTGTCAAGAAGTGACAGATAAACCTGCAGAATGCTCCTATGAATAAGCCTTTCATCAAACCATTTTGTGTTCTTCTGAATAATCCTGATAAGCCAAGTGCTCCAAAAGCTATTGGATAATCCAATAATAATTGAGCAGGATGAACTACCCATGGATCAATTATCAACTGTAATAATCCATATGTAATACCACAGATTACACCTTGAGTTGTACCAAACCAATATCCGATCAGTACTATGAACAACATACTGAATGGAGTTATTGAACCACCTTGTGGAAGTCTAATTATTTTTATCTGTGATAATACGATAGCTATAGCTATTGCAATAGCTGAATAGACTAGTTCTTTTGTTTTCATGGTTTTTGATTTACTACCCACTGATACAACGATTGTCAATAATAGTAATGCAACTACTACAATTATAATTTGTCCTAAAGTTGAAGTAATAATATTTTGCAGTTCTCCACTTGAAATTGCATTTTGAAATTCTTGAAACATAATAAAATCCTCCTCATAGTTAGGAAGATATCATTGACTGAAAGCAAATTATTAACGCACTTTTGTTGCTTCCCTTCGACGGCATTATCCGTATCAGGTTATAAGGGTCAGTAATATACTATTCGTACTTTCTCAGCCAACTGGCTCCCCTAGCTAATATTTATTTCACACATAATGTACTCTAGTTTTGCAATTTTGTCAAGGGCAAGTATTAAGATTATTAAAAGACCATATATCGTATATAATTACAGCTTTATCAATTACGATATATGGTCTTTATTAATAAATATTACAAATTATCTTTATTAACCAATAATAATGGAATAATAACTTTTTCTTCTACTTCTTCTCCTTTAGCTACTTTCATAGCTGCTTCAACAGCTTTTGCCATTTGTAAATCAGGTTGTTGTTTTACTGTTGCTGACATTTCATTCTTTTCAATTGCTACAAGAGCATCATCAGTTGCATCAATACCGAATACTTTAATTTCATTTAATCTATTAGCAGCTTTTATAGTTCTAACTGCTCCGAGTGCCATTTCATCATTATGCGCATAAACAACATCTAATTCAGGATTAGCCTGAAGAATATCTTCCATTACAGCTGCCCCTTCTTCTCTTGAATAATTAGCTGTCAGACTAGTAACTATTTTTATATCAGGATATTCATTAATTACATCTTCGAACCCTTTTTGTCTATCTAATGCAGATGGAGCACCTGCAATTCCTTCTAATATAGCTATTTGACCTTTTCCATTAAGTACTTTGGCAACTTCTTCTGCAGCTAATTTTCCTGCTTCAGCATTATCGATATCAAGATGTTGTACTACTTCACCACTATTGGAAGGTCTTGTTACAGTGATTACAGGAATATTAGCTTTATTTGCTTCTTTTACAGCCACACCTATGGCATCTGAATCTACTGGATTAATAATTATGATATCTACATCTCTAGCGATTAAATCTTCTACTTGTGATACCTGTGTTTCTGAAGAATCTTGTGCATCTAGAGTTATTATATCCATCCCTAGTTCTTCCGCTTTAGCTTCTCCTCCTTCTTTCATCGTGACAAAGAAAGGGTTAGCTAATGTGGATACTGCAAAACCTACTGTAATACTTTCTTCCTTAACGACTGGATCTTTTTTTTCTGACTCCTTTGTAACTGGTTCTTTTTTTTCTGGCTCCTTTGTTTCTTCTTTTTTACAACCTGCAAAACTCATAGATAATAAAATACACATCACAAAAACTAATACTTTTTTCATAATTTAAATCCTCCTCTTTGAGTCAAGTATTGCCTTACAATACTTGCATTTGGTTTATATTTTAAATTATTACTTGTTTAATAAGTCTCTTTTTTTTAGTTTCTACATATGTAATATACTCATTAACTTTTCTATTTTTCTTTGCTTTTTATTAAAACTGCTATTAAAATAATTAAACCTCTTATTATTTGTTGGAAGAATGCTGAAACACCCATTAAATTCATTCCATTATTGATAACTCCTATTATCACAGCCCCAAGTAAAGTTCCAACTATTGTACCGATACCTCCGTTCAGAGATGAACCACCTAAAATAACAGCTGCTATGACATTCATCTCTAACCCATCACTTGCTGTAGGTTGAGCAGATAAAAGTCTTGATGTTACTATTATTCCTCCAACAGCAGCCATTAAACCAGAAACCACAAAAGTGAGAACTCTGTATAGATTAACACTGATAGCTGATAACTTAGCCGCTTCCCTGCTAGCACCTATAGATTTAATATAGATACCGTGTTTTGTTTTATTCAAAAACATAAAAGCTATTAGAAATATTCCTATTGCTATTAAGCTTGAAACCGGAATAACTCCTACATACCCTGCACCAAAAAAATCGAATTTTTCTTTCAAATTAGAAATTGGTTTACCACTGGTAATAAGTAAGGCTAAACCACGGGTTATTTGCATCATGGCAAGTGTTACAATAAATGATTGGATTTTCCCATACACAGTCAATAAACCATTTATCAGACCCATAGTAGCTCCCATCAATAAACCAGCTGTCACCCCAAGGAAAATAGAGCCTGTAATATTGATAACATATGCGGAAACTACTCCTACCAATGCCGCCATTGACCCAACTGATAAATCTATTTCACCTATAAGTATTACGCAAGTCATCCCAACAGCTACAATTAAGTTAATTGAAATTTGACGAGTTATATTAAGTAAATTCTTTGTTACTAAGAAATAGTTTGATTGAATCTGAAAAATTGTAATAAGTAAAACTAATATAATTACTAATCCTAACTCATCCTTCAATAATTTTTTAGCAATAGCAGCTATATTTATACCTTTTTTCTCATTAGACAAATTTTCTTTGATCACTTTAATTTCCTCCTAATGCTTTCATAAGTATTCTTTCAATAGTAGCCTCTTTTGCTAGCATTTCATCCATTATTTCTCCATCATGCAGTACAAGAACCCTATCACATAATCCACGTATTTCATTAAATTCAGACGACAAAAGAATAATACTCATTCCATCATCAGCTAATTGATGTATTAATTTATAGATTTCAACTTTCGTACCAATATCAATTCCTCTAGTAGGTTCGTCCATAATTATAATTTCTGGATTACCTAACAGCCATTTGCTAATTACAACTTTTTGTTGATTTCCACCAGATAAATTTTTTATTCTTAGTTTTAATTTAAGAGGTTTTACATCCATTTTTTTAAAAATATTGACAGCTCGTTTTCTCAATTTCTTATTGGATAATAAGAACTTATTAGAATTCATTTTTTCTACATACCCAACAATCGCATTATTTAAAACTGAATGTTCCAAGAATAATCCCTGTGTTTTTCTATCCTCTGGTATTAAAACTATTCCTTTGTCTTTTACATCTTTTGGTGACTTCAAGGTTGTAACTTTACCTTGTAATTCAATATTACCGGATATGCATTTATCAGCTCCAAATAAAGCATGACCCAATTCACTTTTTCCTGCCCCGATAATTCCAGTTATTCCAAGTATTTCACCCTTTTTTAATTTGAAACTGATGGGCTTATTCATTCTTTCTGACATGAAATCTTTTACTTCTAATACAACTTTATCTTTCGCACTACCTATTCTTAGTGGAAATTCATCCTTGACTTCTCTTCCTATCATAGTTTTAACCAATGTATTCATATCCACTTCGCCCATTTTGTATGTAGCTGCATTAATACCATCTCTAAGTACAGATACTCGATCACAGACTCTCTCTATTTCTTCCATTATATGAGATATGTATATCATCGTTATTTTTCTTTTTTTCATGTCTTCCATTATCTTAAATAATGTCTCAATCTCTATTCTAGTCATACCTGTTGTTGGTTCATCAAGTAGAAGTAGCTTAGCATCAATGCAAAGTGCTTTTACAATTTCTATAATTCTTTTTTGCCCCATACCCAAATCTTTTACTTTTGTTTTCGGATCTATGTTAATGTTAAAAGACTCAAGATAAGCTGTTGTCTCTTTTAGTAAAGTTTTTTTATCATTCCACCCAAAAAAATTTATTGTAGGTTCATGTCCTAAAAAAATATTTTCTGCTACACTCAGACTATCTACCAAACTAAGTTCTTGATATATAGCAGCTATTCCCTTCGTTCTCGCATGAATAGGACTATTAATTTCTGTTTTCTTGTCTAGAAGTATGATATCTCCTTCATCTCTTTGCAATACTCCAGTAAGAATTTTAATGAGTGTAGATTTACCTGCTCCATTTTCTCCTAATAGCGCATGTACTTCTCCCTCTTGTATCGTTAAATTAACTCCTTTTAAAGCTTTTACTCCTCCAAAACTTTTTTTGATGTTTTTAAGTTCTAATATATTTTGTGCCATATGCCACACCTCTAAGTAAACTTAATTTATTTGATACACTTAGTTACCTGCTCTATTGTTGGTATAGATGATTGAGCTCCCTTAATTGTAGTACTTATTGCAGCAGACTTTTTAGCAAATTCTAGAGATTCTTTATAATTAACTCCATTTGATAAAGAAGCGGCTAAAGCACCTGAAAATACATCTCCTGCAGCAGTAGAATCTATCATATCCACTTTTATAGGTTCTATTTTAATGATATTATTATCTATGTAGGCGAAAGCACCTTTTGAACCTTGAGTAATTATGGGATTCTTGAAACCCATATCAACCATTTTTCCAATGGCTTTCTTAGCAGAATCATCATCAACTACTTGAATTCCAGTAATCCAAGAAGCTTCTGTTTCATTAGGTTTAATAATATCAATCAAGAACGGTATATTTTCTGGAATCTTTTCTCTAGGTGCAGGAGCTGGATCTAGTATTATGAACATGTTATTTTTTTTAGCAACACGTATTGCTTCATATACTATTTCAGGATTAATCTCCATTGTTATTAGTAGTATTGAACCTTCTGTAAATAATTTTTCATGACAATAAATATCTTGCTTAGTTAGTTTTGTATTGGCACCAGGCGTAAATGAAATAGAATTTTCTCCTTTTTCATCAACACGAATCATAGCAATCCCAGCAGTCATGTTTTCCTTAGTTAATATACTAGAAGTAGTAACTTTATTTTTTTCCATTGAAACCTTTAATTGTTTACTGAATTCATCATCACCAAGCATACCAAAAAATTTTACATTTCCACCTAATAAAGATGCTGCAACAGATTGATTACCACCTTTTCCTCCTGAAAACATTTCAAAATTATCAGTCACTATTGTTTCTCCTGGAATAGGCATTTGATTCATATACATTACCAAATCCATGTTAATACTACCCATACATAGTATTTCGCCATTAAACTGATAACTATTCATTTTGCATTCATCCTTCCCCTGTGTACAAACACACTACCTATTTTTTTCAACTTCCACTACGAATTCTTTTACTTGACTTTCATCAATATCATTTTTCCAATTATTGTTTTTCTTGAAATAACTTCCAACAATCATTCCATCAGAATATTCCATCAATTCTCCTACATTTTCTTTGGTAACTCCACTACCAATAAGTACAGGAACATTTATATTATCTGCAAATTCTTTAACTTTCTTAGGTGTAGGTGCTTGTCCTGTTTCAAACCCTGTTACAATAAGTGCTTCTGCTCCATCTATTTGAGCATCAAGCGCTTGTTCTGTTATTGACCTATCTGATATAATAAAGTGGCTACCATGTTTTACATTTACATCACAGAATAATTTAACATTTTCTGCTGAAAGATTAGTACGATACCTGCTTAATTTTGCTCCTATTGCTTCTAAAAATCCTGCTCGAGATACATATGCATTCACATATTCAAATACTCTAATCCATTTTGCATTACATGCACAAGCTATAGCCATAGCTTCCATACCACCATTCAGGTGACAATTAATTCCTATTGGTATAGATACCGAATCTTTTACCTTAGACGCTATTACTGACATTGTAGCAATCGTTTCATGACCAATTTCACTACCTTTTAGATAGGGATAGTCCCATATATTCTCTATTTGTAATCCATCAACACCAGCATTTTCTAATTTTTTTGCTTCTTCAACTGCTATACTAATAATTCTATCCATATTCATGTTCACAGGATCATATAAAGGAGCACCTGGTAAAGATCTTAAATGTACCATTCCAATAATAGGATTTTTTTTAGGAAATAAATCTTCTAATACTTTTAAATCTCTCATATTATACACATGAATGTATTTATTTAATTCTACATTCGTGTGCTTTCACCACCTTTCTAGCATAGTTTTATTATGTACCTATTTAATCGTTTAACTCTGTTTCTCAAAAATCTACCCCTGATTGAAGAATAATATTACAATAAGGAGTAAATTCACCTGTCTTCACAAATACAGTTACTTTTTTACCTTCCTTACCCTCTAAAGCACCATTTAATACCAAATCTTTAAATTCCATATGTGGTATATTTTCTTCAATTATGTCATTCCCTTTGTTTTTCTTTTTCTCTAATATTTCTTGAAATTTTTTGTACTCTTCTTGACATATAGTTTTTGTTTCATTAGCAATTATTACTTTTTCAATTTCTAATTCTTCTAAAATAATTTTTAATACATCTGTAACTTTTGGTATATCCCTTCCTATTGAAATATCAATACATTCAGTTCTTTCGTGACTTGGGAATGGAAACCCCCTGTCAGTGATTACTAATAAATCAGCATGCCCCATTCTTGCTACCATTCTTGCTAAATCATTTTGTAATATACCATGTGTTTTCATTAATAAATACCTCCTTATAATATTTATTTAGCAGTTCTTGAAGATTACTCAACTTCTAGAACGTCAAATACTTCTTCAACTCAATTAATCGTTTAACTGAAAATTAAATTTTATAAGATTCTCAAGTAGATCCTCTTATAATTAATTCTGTATCTAAGATAACACTGTGTGTTCTAATAATTTTTCTATTATTTGATTTATTTAATCTATCCAATAGCATCTGCATAGCAATCTCACCTGTTTCACTTTTTGGCTGATTTATTGTTGTAAGTGTTGGATCTAATATCTCCGAATAATATATATTATCAAATCCAGCAATTGCAATGTCCTTAGGAATATTCAGATGCGCTTTTTTCGCAGCTTCAAGTGCACCCCAAGCCATGATATCACTACAAGCAAATACAGCTGTTGGTCTATTTTTAATTTTTAGTAGTTCATTCATTAATTCATAACCACTTTTGTATCTTAACTTACCATTCAGGAACAAAATATCTTCATCATCTATTCCATTTTCAATCAAGTATTTCTTAAATCCATTAATTCTATGTTTAACACTAGGAATATCATCATATGGAGCTGTTAAACACGCAAATCTTCTATGTCCTTTCTCAAATAGGTGTTTTGCTAATTGACAAGCACCCTTACTGTTATCAGCAAATACTACGCCAAATTTTGATTGTTCTACAGACAATGGTCTATCAACTATTACTGTAGGAACATGATTAAAAGCTAATAATTTCTCTGTTTTCATTCTTGGTGCAACATTAATAATACCATCAACCCTATTTTCCTCAAAAGCAATACGTGCTTTTTCTTCTCTTGCTGAATCACCATCCGTATTGCATAATAAAACTTGATATCCCTTTTTCAAAGCAATACTTTCAGCTCCTCTAGCGAGTTCTGCAAAATATGGATTGGTGATATCTGGTATCATAAGTCCTATCTGATATGTTTTCATACCTTTTAAACTTCTTGCGATTTTACTAGGTCTATAATTTAATTCTTTTATAGCATTATTAACTCTAACAGTTAATTCTGGACTAACATATTTTTGTTCAGAAATTACATTTGAAACAGTTGCAACTGAAACTCCTGCTAATTTTGCTACATCTTTTACACTAGGAACTTTAATAGACATTTCATGAACCCCTTTCTGGAAAAATGACTTCTTGAATCTAAGAAAAACTCAGTTATTCGTTTAACTAAGTTTATCTTAACAAATAAAATAATATTTGTCAAGATTTTTTGTCTATTTTATACTAAAAAGCATTTTTATAAATCAATATATATATTAATATTACCTCTAATATCTTAGATGATATCAAAGGTAATCTATCTGAATAAAGAATTTATCAATTCAATGATATAAATATATCTATAGTCTGGTTATTCATATCTTCTGAATCATTATGATATAATTCAAAATCAGAATCATATTTTCTATCTAAATCCATGCTCCATATTTCAGACCATGCTTCACCTACAGCTTGTACCATATCTCCTTTAACAGTAAACTTAGCATACTTTCCTGCACTAATTGTTTTAACTTCTAGATTATTAATATCATCAGTTGTTTTCACTTCACAGCAACACATGAATGTATAAGGTTTTGTACAATCTCCTTCATATTCTGTATATAAGCCTATACCTTTGCCATCAACTTTATTCTTGATAGACTCAAAAATTCCTTCACCAATGAATTGCTGCCACATTGCTCCAATATCCTTTATAGATTTTCCATTCTCATTTGTGGTTTTTATTGACTTTCCAACAACAACTTTCTTTTCTAGAGTAACTAATTCATATTTCATTTCCTTCACCTCATAATAATATTTTTTATTTAGAACACCTTGAGTATAGCAAAGATAATATGACATCAGTATGTCTTATATTGGATTTTATTATATAAATTCTACAAAATAATATTTTTCTGAATCAAGAATATTTCTTAGAATTATATGTTTTAATATCTATATTTATAGAATTTTGTAAGTTTCTATAAGTTTCTGTAGAATATTTCTATATATTACTGTCCTTATTTCAACATTTTTTTCACAGCAATTATTGTATACTATATTCTGCATTTAATTATCAAAGGAGGATTATTATGAAAATAAGGAAAATTTTTACTAGTTGTTTGGCATTGGTATTATTGCTAATGCTTTTCCCAAAAAATGTGTTGGCTTATCAACCAGCATCACATTACATTCTAATGAAAGAGACTACAAAAAACTTACCTGAAAGCAGTTTAATCAGAAGTGCTTTGGAAGAATACCCACTAATAGCAACTTGGGGTGCAAATGGTCCAGACCTTCCATTAATTCAACCAAGACAAGCTCTTGGATATTCACCTTGGTCAGACCGTTTTCATTATTTCAAAGTTGGAAGTTTTGCTAAGAAACAGCTACAAGATGCTCTAGAGTCTAATGACAAAAAAAGAATAGCGTACGTAGCAGGATGGATTACTCATGTAACTGGAGATTATGCATGCCATGGAATATTTGTAGATCCTGAAGCCGGAATTTATTTAAATAATCCAGCTGGACGTGAATTACATATTAATCTAGAATCAGCGGCTGAATCATACTTGTGGGTTAATAAAGGTGGCTTTGATATATCTGATTATTCTGATGGTATATCTGATTGTTTCAGTGATGTATCAGACATTCCTTTTGCTTCTTTTAATGCAACAGCACAAAACATTTATGGTTCATCACCTACAATCACCGAAGAAAAGACTTGGTGTTATACACTTCTTACAGGTCTTAAAACAGGTGTAGGATACACTTATAGAGAATATGATGAAGCTATGGATTTTCTTTCAGAAAACAATAGAAAGGAAAGATTGGATAATTCTTTCTCAAGTGCCCTTAACCATGCTGTTGAATTATTAACTAAAGCAGAACAAGGCGACTTTAGTGGATTTAGTGATCGTTGGAATCTTGATATAGGTATTGACAATAACCCTATCAGTGCATTAACTGTTACAGTACATACAGGCACAGAAAAAAGAGGCTTCCTTCATAACGAATGGGCTGGTACTGATGATGATGTATACTTCGGTATAGAAACCAAAGATGGAAGAACAAAAGAATGGTTATTAGCTAAAGAAGGTTATAATGATTTTGAAGCTGATGATAATGATGAATATTATCTTTATAATGGTACTGATATCCATCCTAAGGATATAGCCAATATTTATCTTAAAAAAGTAGAGCGATATGGCAGTATAGGTGGTGACTGGTATGTTGAGAATCTAGATATCAACATCAATGGTCATACAGCTTATAATAATGATATCAATACTTGGATTGATGAAGATAATTCCACTTGGAAAACAAGCGTTGATTGGAGTAATACAGAGTTAGATACTGAACCTAAATAGGCAAACTGTTCATATTCTAAAATATGCTTTTATAATATTTGGGGCTGTCACGTTTTAACACCCAGCCCCTTAATTAAACTACTCTATATTACATAACTTGACTCTTAAGCAGTTTAGTTATTTTTATTTGCTCATTTGGAGCTATTTTGACTCCATTATTTTTATAAGTTTTAATATACTTAAGCAAGTCATCCTTATTCTTAGATAATACTACTATATTATTGGACTTAAATTGTATTCTAGATTCCTCGTTTGAGAAATAAACTAATCCATGAACATCATATTGCATATTATTTCTTTTAAGAAGTTTGGTTAGTCCTAATACATGTCCTTTTACCTGTAAAGTAGGATTGTATAATTCTCTCCTATATTCTTTACCGCCTTTTCCAATTTTAACCTGAGTAAGATATTTGGAATTTCCATTACCACTTATTGTCCCTTTAATATTCTTAGCCTCTACAATGAATATTCCATTAGAACCTACAATTACATAATCAAGTTGACTGGATGTGTTCTTACCTTGTATTAATATATCTGAAATCACTTTATATCTTTTTGGTAAATCAGACAATAAATTTAATACTTCTTTTTCTCCCTTGAGTCCAGATTTTATTATATCAATATTAGTCTTCATCTTTTTAACATAAATACATAATATAAGTGTCGCTATCAATGAAAATCCATATGTATAAAAAGCTAATACTACACAAAATATTGCAGCTATACTACAAACAATCATTTTGAGATACTCTAATAATATTTCTTTTCTCAGGTGATTTGATTTGTTTACAATCTGTGCCACTATTTTCAATCCTTTCTTGAAATAAAAGAGATTGCGCCTTGTTTCCTGTAGCAAATTTGTCCTTTTTAAATTTCTCTTTTATCTTTACAAGTTTATATTATATCATAATTAATAGAAGGATTAAAAAAAACTTGGCATACACCAAGTTTTTTATTAAAAATTATACTTCATAGGCTGCATAACCAATTAATCCTGGTCCTGTGTGTACCCCTAATGCTGGACTAATCTGAGAGATATGACCTTCAATTATATTACCAATGTTTTTTATACTATTATATAATTGCTTGGCTTCTTCTTCTGCACCACCATGAATAATGGCTATATTATATTTCTTGTCCTTGAATTCTTCCATAATCATAGATTTTATTTTACTTATAGATTTTCTTCTGCCTCTTACTTTTGCAATAGTGAAATAAACTCCTTCATCATTTATTCCAATAATCGGCTTTATGTTGAAAAGCTCTCCAACTGTACCTTCAACTTTGCCGATTCTACCACCTTTTCTTAAATAAGTCAGCGTTTTCAACACATAACAGCCTTTCAATTTATCCCGAATCTCTTTTGCTCTATCAATGACATCTTCCATACTCTTTTGGGTATTTGCAATAGCAGCTGCCTCTTTCACTATAAATCCTAAAAATATACCTAATGTCTTGGAATCATATACTTTTATATTGAGTCGTTCATAATCCTTTGCAAGCATCTTAATCAGATTAAATGTTCCACTAAGATTAGAAGAGATCGTTATGACGACAGCATCCGTATACCCTTCATCTGCCAAACTATCAAAAGCAGATAGAATATCTTCTGGTACAGGTAACGATGTTTTGGGTACCTCTTTCTCAATATTATCATATACTTCCTGAGGTTTAATCTCAATACGATCCCTATATTCACGGTCATGATAAATAATTCTTAACGGAAGTAATTTAATATTGTATTTCTCAATGATACTATCAGGTAAATCACAAGCAGAATCAGTTAATATTGCTATTTTTTTCATAAGCGATTCCCTCCAAATGTCTATGTGGTTTTCAATACCACATAATATGTTAATTAAAATTATATCATATGTAATCAATTAACACAACCAATTTCATTTTTGTTACTGTAAAATAATCGTTGAAAATTTTTTACAAATTAATTTACTGCGATAATGTAACTATCTGAGCTTATACATCGAATTTGTTAATTCTATATATTATTGCAGAAATCAATTCACTTTCATCAAAATATATAACTAATGAATAGCCTACGCTATCCTCTAATATCAATTCTCTATTCTTTTTATTTAAAGTATATTCAATATCCATATCTATTTTCGAAATTACATCTTGTATATTCTCTCCAACACTAATAAAATCATTTACTTTTATCCTTGGATCTACAGTCCATAGTCTATTTATAACCTTGCTAACTGGATCATAATGAAATTCTGTTTCTGCATTTTTATCCACATTAAAACTAGCTATATAAATATTTCTATATTCATAAATATATTTTAATATATAGTCATTCCCAAAAATATCAATTGCCTTAATAAAAGGATCACCTAAATGAATTCCAGAAAAATCCCATTCAGAAGTTTGTTCATAAAGCACCCTGTCAACTAATTTAATATTTGCATTTTTAATATATCCATACATATTTATGTCTAGAACTCTAATAAGCAACCAATTATCTCCTTCTGCATTCACTTCGCTTATAATTTCAAAAGTATCATTTGCACGAATCTTTGATATTACTGAACTCTTACTATTTGGTAATAACCTCACCACAGTATTTACTAATGATGCCCCGTAACCATGATATTTAGTTTTATCTAGAACATAGTACTTTATATTATCCTCTTTTATATTAGTTGGATTACTAGCTTTTTCATCTCTTATCTTTAATTCGTTTTTCAACTCGTCAATTTGAAGCAATAGCTGTTTTTTTTCTTTCTGTAAATCATTTAACTGCATTTCAATATCAGTAATAGATACTCTTTTGTTTGTATTTACTTCAATTAACAAAAATATCCCCAAAACTAAGATTAACACTATACTAACTATTTTATACTTCATTTTATTCATTCTCCCTAAATAGTTTTAAATTACATATCATTATTTATATCGAATCAACACTTAAAAATATTTAATGGGCTATCCTAAGACAGCCCATCGTGTAAACTTAATATGTTTTTAAATTACCTGTAATACAATCTATCTACTTTATCCCTATATCTTTTCTAAAATGCTTATTAGTAAAATCAACTTCTTCTACTGTCTTATAAGCAATATCTCTAGCTTCATCTATATCTTTACCGATAGCTGTCAATCCA
Organism: Vallitalea guaymasensis; assembly: GCF_018141425.1. NCBI lineage: Bacteria > Bacillati > Bacillota > Clostridia > Lachnospirales > Vallitaleaceae > Vallitalea > Vallitalea guaymasensis. The sequence continues at coordinate 4,001,063 of NZ_CP058561.1, read as the reverse complement.
AGTACTCTACCGCCATTAGTAATTATTTTATCATCAACTTTTTTAGTTCCTGCATGAAAAACGATTACATCATCTTTGTTTTTCTGTGCCTGTAGACCTTTTATCTCATATCCTTTTTCATATTTTACAGGATAACCTCCAGAAGCCAAAATTACACAAACAGCCGCTTTATCATCCCATTTTACATCTATCTCATTCAATTTTCCTTCAATAGCATATTCAAAAATATCCACCAAATCTGTTTGAAGTCTAGGCAATACAACTTGTGCTTCTGGATCACCAAATCTAGCATTATATTCAAGTAACTTAGGTCCTTTTTCTGTAAGCATCAACCCAAAGAACATTATCCCTGTGAAAGGTCTTCCTTCGCTTTTCATAGCCTTCAATGAAGGTTCATATATTGTTTCTATACATTCTTTATGTATCTCATCTGTATAATATTTACTTGGTGAAAAAGTTCCCATCCCACCAGTATTCAAGCCTTCATCTCCATCAAAGGCTCTCTTATGGTCCTGAGCACTAACCATTGGAATGATATTCTCTCCATCACAAAAAGATAAAACCGATACTTCTGGTCCAGTCAAGAATTCTTCTATGACAATCTTATCTCCAGCATCACCGAATTTCTTATCCACCATGATTGTATCCACTGCCTCTTGTGCCTCTTCATATGTAGAACATATCAAAACACCTTTTCCAAGAGCAAGTCCATCTGCTTTTATGACTATTGGATAATCACATTTTTTGATGTAATCATTTGCAGAATCCACATTATCTATAACAACATATCCTGCTGTAGGAATATTATATTTTTTCATAAGGTCTTTTGAAAATATTTTGCTTCCTTCTATAATAGCGGCATTTTGTTTTGGACCAAATATCTTAAGTCCTTTGTTTTCAAATGCATCTACAACTCCTAACATAAGAGGGTCATCCATACCAACTACTGTTAAATCTACTGGATTGCTCAGTGCAAAATCTAATAGTCCTTTGATGTTTGTTGCTGAGATATCTACACATTCCGCCAATTCTGAAATTCCTGCATTACCAGGCGCACAATAGATTTTATCCACTCTTTTACTCTGAGATAATTTCCATATAATAGCATGTTCTCTTCCGCCGCTACCAATTACAAGTATATTCATCTATTCCATCCCTTCTTATATATTATTCACCTATTATTACCTTATTACCTTGTACATTAATCTTACCTTGCGCATATAATTTTATAGCTTCTGGATATATTACCCATTCAGCTTCCTCCATTACTCTTCGCTGTAGAATCTCTGGTGTATCATCCGCTCTAACATCAACAGCTTTTTGTAATATGATAGGACCTGTATCAGTACCTTCATCAACAAAATGGACTGTAGCACCTGTTACCTTAATCCCACGATCAATTACCCCCTGATGCACTTTAAGTCCATAGTACCCATCACCACAGAATGATGGTATTAATGAAGGATGAATATTCATAATTTTATTAGGGAATGCTTTTACAAATTCCTCTGACAATACTACCAAGTAACCTGCAAGAACTATCAAATCAACATCTAGAGATAAAAAATGATCTCTAAGGGCAATACAAAATTCTTGTCTTGACCCATAGTCTCTTGGTTTAATGCACTTACCTGGAATATTATATTTTTTTATTCGTTCCAAAGCATATGCATTCTCTTTGTTGCTTACTACAGAAACTATTTCCGTATCAGATATACTACCATCCCTAATTCTATCAATTATAGCCTGTAAATTAGTTCCCCCGCCAGAAACAAGAATTCCTATTCTTAGCATATAATTACCCCTTTGTCACCTTTTTCAACCGAACCGATCACATAACCCTTTTCACCTATAGATTCCAAAATATCTATTGCTTTTTCTGCTTCATCTTTATTAAGGATAAGAACCATACCAATACCCATGTTAAAAGTATTATAGATACTTCTTTCTTCCATTTCACCTAGCTTCTGCATCAAGTTAAATATATTGTGAACAGGCCAAGTACCTTTATTTATCTTAGCACTATACCCATCTTTTAATGCTCTAGGAATATTTTCAATAAAACCTCCACCAGTAATATGACTGATTGATTTTATTGTTACTCTATCTTTTAATTCCCTGATTTGTTTTACATATATCTTAGTAGGCTTAATCAACTCTTCTCCTAGGGTACAGCCTAATTCTTCTACATATTCTTCCAACTTCTCCTTAGTAGGATTAAATAGTTTTCTAACAAGAGAATAACCGTTACTATGAATTCCTGATGACGGTAGACCTAGAAGTACATCTCCATCTTCAATCTTGGAACCATCAATAACCTTACTCTTATCAACGATACCAACAGCAAAACCAGCCATATCATATTCATTTTCAGGATAAAATCCTGGCATCTCAGCAGTTTCTCCACCAATAAGAGCCGCTCCGGATTGTCTACAGCCTTCAGCCACACCACTTACGATATCAGCTATCTTTTCTGGTATATTCTTGCCACAAGCTATATAATCCAAGAAGAAAAGTGGTTCCGCACCAGCACATATGATGTCGTTAACACACATGGCTACTAAGTCTATACCTACAGTGTTATGTTTATCCGTTAAAAATGCAACTTTCAATTTAGTTCCAACACCGTCTGTACCTGATACTAGAACAGGTTCTTCCATTTTATGTTTAGCTAATGAAAATAAACCTCCGAATCCCCCAAGGTCCGTTACAACACCTTCTGTAAAAGTGGTCTTGACATGTTTTTTCATTAATTCCACTGCTTTATATCCTGCTTCAACGTCTACTCCAGAAGCTTTATAATCCACTGCCATCATTTTTCCTCCTCATCATCAACATCCATTGGATATTTACCATTAAAGCATGCCATACAATAATCTCTTTTTCCGTCTTTACATGTACTAAGCAAACCTTCATTACTTATATATCCTAAACTATCTGCTCCAATCAAATCTTTTATTCCATCTATAGACATATTACCAGCTATCAGATTCTTCCTCTCAGGAGTATCAATTCCAAAATAACAAGAATGCTTAACTGGAGGTGAACTGATACGAACATGAACTTCTGTCGCTCCAGCCGCTTTTAATAGATTAACAATCTTCTTACTAGTCGTTCCTCTAACAAGAGAATCATCTATCATAACAACTCTTTTACCTTCAATCTGACTTCTTATAGGATTTAATTTCATGTGTACCCCTAATTCTCTCATCTCTTGACTTGGCTGAATGAATGTTCTTCCTACATATCTATTTTTCATGAATCCGCCAACATATTTAATTCCTGAAGCATGAGCAAAACCATGAGCCGCAGCAAGTCCAGAGTCAGGCACACCAACTACCACATCCGCATCTACTGGATGTTCTTTAGCTAATTCAATCCCTGCTTTGTATCTAGCACTATACACTTCTATACCATCCATAATACTATCTGGTCTTGCAAAATATATATATTCAAATATACAAGAAGCCGATTTCTTAGGAACTTCTGTTTGAATTGATTTTATTCCTTCATTATTAACTACAATCATCTCTCCTGGCTCTACATCCCTAATGAATTTTATACCAAGAGAATCAAAAGCACAGGATTCAGATGAGAACACATATGAATCTTCTTTCTTTCCAATAACAAGTGGTCTCATTCCCAATGGATCTCTTACAGCAATAAGTTTATTAGGAGTCATTATAAGCAATGAATAAGCTCCTTTTATAATAGTCATTACTTCTCTTAATGCATCTTCAATAGCACTATACTTGATTCGAATTCGAGATAATAACGCAGCTATCACTTCTGTATCCGATGTGGTTTGAAATATGGTCCCCTGTTCTTCTAACTCTTTTTTTATCTTACTAGCATTGGTTATGTTCCCATTGTGCGCAATAGCCATATGCCCCTTTGTGTACTTTATAACTAAAGGCTGTGCATTCTCTGCATAACTCTCACCAGTTGTTGAATATCTCACATGACCTATAGCCGAATGCCCTTTCAGATAGTCAAGAACTACATCATCAAATATCTCTGATACCATTCCCATTTCTTTTCTATACAAGATAGTCCCCTTATTATTAACCGCTATACCCGCACTTTCTTGACCTCTATGTTGAAGTGCAAAAAGTCCATAATAAGTTAGTCTCGAAGTATCAAATTCATTATTATTATAAACTCCAAACACACCACATTCTTCCTTTAATTTATCATCAAACATGATATCTCCCTTCCAATATTCGTTAAAATTTCCATTACTTAAAGTTTAATAACTAAATAACTGCACTAGCCTAGTAGATAATATATATATAAATAAACCGATTTTTAAATATTTAATGGAACGAACTTAGTTTTTCTTTAAATATTTACATGAGGTGTTTTGTATATATATTATCTACGGTAAATTGCTAATAATTTAGGAATCCCCTAAAGTTCTTTTCAATATTTCTTGATAAGCACCCTCTACATTACCAAGGTCTCTTCTAAAACGGTCTTTATCAAGTTTTTCTCCTGTAGTCTTATCCCAGTAACGACATGTATCTGGTGAAATCTCATCTGCTAAGATAACTGTTCCATCAGCAGTTCTACCAAATTCTAGTTTAAAATCAATTAGCTCTATATTAATTGAATCAAAATATTCTGAAAGTATCTCGTTAATTTTAAATGACATTTCAGAAATCTTATCGAGTTCTTCTTTCGTAGCTAATGAAAGAGCATATATATGGAAATCATTAACCATAGGATCACCAAGTTCATCCTTCTTATAACAATATTCAAGTACTGTTTTATCAAGCTTAGTACCTTCTTCAAGTCCTAATCTCTTACTTAAGCTTCCAGCTGCTATATTTCTGACAATAACCTCTAGAGGCACAATCTGTACTTTTTTAACTACTGTTTCACGATCATTTATCTCTTCTACAATATGAGTAGGTATACCCTTTTTCTCAAGTAATCCCATCAAGTAATTAGAAACTCTGTTATTAATGCTTCCTTTATCTTGTATTGAACCTTTTTTGACACCATTAAATGCTGTAGCATCATCTTTATAAGATACTATTAACATGTTCTCATCATCAGTTTTAAATACCTTTTTCGCTTTACCTTCATATAATAATTCTGTTTTCTTCATCTAATCATCCTCCTATTATAATTAATTCATGCTTTCTAAATATTTGTCGTACTTTATTTTTTCTAGCTTATTAGCTTTTTCTTTAACTGTCTCTCGCAGATTATTTTTATATTCTTCAACTTTCTTACTTATATCCTCATCAAATGTTCCTATTATTGATGAAGCCAATATCCCTGCATTTTTAGCTCCATTGATAGCTACTGTAGCTACAGGTATTCCCGGTGGCATCTGAACAATAGAATATAATGAATCAATACCATTCAATGTTCTAGTCTTAACAGGTACTCCAATAACTGGAAGTGTAGTAAGTGATGCAACCATACCTGGTAAATGTGCCGCTCCTCCTGCTCCTGCAATAATTACTTTTAATCCTTTTTCTTTAGCACTTTTTGCATATTCAAATAATCTTTCTGGAGTTCTATGAGCTGATACAACAGTCAACTCATAAGATATCTGAAATTCATCTAGTATCTTAGCCGCTTCTTGCATAACAGGTAGATCCGAGTCACTACCCATAATAATTCCAACCATAGGTTTCATAATATTAACCTCCTCATTATCCTTTTTGACTAATAACTCTTAGTCCTCTCTTAGCTTTTTCAGCTTTTTCTACTGCCTCATCAATTGTGTCAGCACACACTGTAATATGACCCATTTTTCTCTTAGGTCTTACTTCTTCTTTGCCATAGATATGAACTTTTGCGATTCCATCATTATAGACTTTATCTAAACCTTCATAATATGCTATTCCTGACTCACCATCTTCACCTAGTAGATTTCTCATTACTGTTGGACATCTAAGACTTACGTCTCCAAGTGGTAATCCTGTAATTGCTCTTATATGCTGCTCGAATTGTGATGTAAGACATCCTTCAATAGTATAATGTCCAGAATTATGTGGTCTTGGTGCTACTTCGTTTATTAATATATTATCATCTTTAGTAACAAACATCTCAACACAAAACATACCTACGCCAGAAAAAATCTCCATTACTCTATGGGCTAATTCCATTGCTTCTTCTGTACACTTCTTGGAAATGTCTGCTGGAACTCTTGTTTCATCTAATATACTGTCTACATGAATGTTTTCGCCTACTGGATATACTGTTATTTCTCCATTTATCCCTCTACAAGCAAGTACTGATATTTCTTTTTTTAAGTCAACAAATCTTTCCACCATCAAAGGAATCGTTCCGTTACCTAATTGCCTGTAGGATTCTTCTATTAATTTTTCGTTTTCTACAACATAGTTACCTTTACCATCGTAACCACCTGTACAAGTTTTTAACATCATCGGATAACCAAATTTTTGACCTGCGTTTATTAAATCTTCTGTGGACTGGACTAACATAAAATCTGGAACTGCTATATCATTTTTAAGAAGTGTGTATTTTTGATTATATTTGTTTTGAATTATTTCCAAGCTCTTTGCAGTAGGGTATATTGTATACCCTTCATCTTCTAATTTCTTTAAAATATCTACATTGATATGTTCGAATTCATATGTAATTACGTCAACTTTTTCCGCCATTGTTCGTATTGCCTTCTCATCATCGAAAGAAGCCAATATATGTTCATCAGATATACTATGTGATGGGCAAGACTCTGAAGGGTCTAATGTTATAACATAGAATCCCAACCGTTTAGCATCTAAAATCATCATCTTTCCCAATTGTCCTCCGCCAATAATCCCAATCTTTTTAGAAAGATTATTCATTACGAACAACTCCTTAATCATATTTGCATTTTAATAGGCTGTAAAATCATTTTACAAATAAAATTAGAATAAGTCAATAGATTTCCGAACATTTTTTGATTTTTTAATAAAAACATTCACTTTTGCCATTCAAAATTAAGTTCATAAAAAAATATAAAAAAAGACAAAAGTATAAACTCTTGTCTCTTAAATTTCGTTATTCCATTTCTAAAAACCATTTTATAACTTTTTTGCTTTCTTCAATTTTTAGAGTATTACTAACAACACCAATTACTATATCAGAATCTCCAACCATAACAGTTTTGATTTTTTCAATATCAGTTATATCAATTCCATAAATCTGCTCATTGGTATCCTCTTCACTTTTCCCTTTTAAAAGTCTATCAGTAAGCTTGCCAAGTTCATCTTCTGAAAATACTTGATCTAGAGGAAGCATGGAGCCTTGAAGCACTAAGGAATCAAACTGCTCTTTGTCCAGAATCAATACATCAAGTTCTCTAGCTGAGATATTAGCTATAAATTTGGTTTGTGTTGCCATTTGCATCTGAGGGTCTTTCATTCCGAAAATATAGGTATTGATGAACACTTTTTTATTACCCATTTCCTCAGTTACAATAATCGGGTTTAATTCTTTTTCTAATGGCTCTGTGTTATCTGCAAAAATACTGCTACCTACAAAATTGACACTTACTGCTGATTTTGGTGGTGGATTGAAAACCCATATATTCAGAAAGCTTCCAATAACAATTAAAACAAATATACCAGCAAAGATATGTAGCTTGTAATATTCCCAGATATATTCAACTTTTTCTTTCCTTGTTAATTCCTTGAATTTTGCTTTGTTTGATTTTTTCATCTACTTATCACCTTGTTTTATCTATTTTGCAAAATAATATATAAAGACTATTATATCATAATTTTAAGCTTCATCAAGGGCTTTATTTAATTCTTCTGTTCCTGCAAGAACAAATCTACCATCTTTTATCAATCCAATACGTTCATTATCTTTAGTAATTACATCAATTGACTTAAGCCCACTATATGGGATTGTAATGTCTGTATGCTTACCAGTATATGCTTCATCAATATTTGTTTTTCTAAGTATTGATTTTTCATTATCCCTTGCAATTATTTCTTTTCCATCTGAATTATATACAGGAGTATCCTCGCTCCATGCAAAACAAGTATCACCAATTGCAAAGTGAGGTCCTGTTTTTTCTGTTATCAATATTGGTAGCACATCATCAATATTATATTTATGTGCCATTACATATGCTGTAGTATTGGTACCTATAGCAAATTCTCCAAGTGGTAAAGTTTTGTTAGGGAAAATTAAGTTTTCATATACATATTTTTTATTTTCTTCGCTGTCATCAAAATTAGTACATGTATATGTGTCAACATATCCATCTTTGAAAGTTATTTCTAGGTTATTATATTTTAATCCATTAAGGAATACTTCTTCAACGAACAATGTACCATTAGTGCCTTGTAAAGTTGGTGATGTATATACTTCTCCTAGAGGAATGTTAACATCAGCTAAACAATTGTGGAAAAGTGATTCTTTTTCTGGATTCTTTATCTCATGTAATTTAACCATTATATCAGTTTTATTAGAACCTTTTCCTTGTACGTGAGCATATTCACCCTTATCTAATGCATCTATTAGTTTCTGTTGTATTTTTTCATATACATTCACATCAAGGGTGTTGACTTTTATAGTATAATCAAATATCTCTTCAAATTTATCTCCTATTTCAGGTACTGGATATGATACCATGGTAAAACTATAATTTTCGCCTGATAAATATTTACAAAGAAGTTGTTTTGCTTTCATTTGAAGATTTTTGTTAAGAACTGTTTGATTGTCATCTAGTTTAACACATTCTTTTTTTGTTTCTGGATAGAATGGCTTCTGTCCAAAACCTTCAAGCACAGCAGGTCCACCTTGAGCATGTAAATTAGCACCAAGTTCATTTATATGTTTTTCACATGCTTCCTGTTTAAGTTTTGCATATTCATCATCAAGGTATAATGCATAATCATATCTATGATCGTAAAAATATTGTTTGTTAGGCATAGTAGAATACATCTTAGTGAAAGCATAATTGTATTCAATATTAGTTATTGTTTCTATAGTAATGATAGGTCTTAGATTCAATTTATCAAAGTTAGCTATAACTTCTCTCATAACACGTTCAAAACCTATTTGATATCTTAAGCTGACTGCTGATTTAATGGTGATATCTTTGTTGTCGTTTATGAATCCTATACGATAACCTTCTGACATAATATCAGCCATGTATTTAATCTTTTCTTTTGGTATAGCATTAAGATATTCTGCTATCTTTATTTCATTGTATCCTATGTAATTTCCATATTTGAATAAATATCTAAGATCAGTCAGATCATCATTCTTAACCATATCAGCAAGATAAGATTTATTAGGATTACTCATCTCATCATAATATAGCTTAACTTCTTGATCTACATATTCTTTTGCATCAGCTAATATGAATTCTTTTAATTTGCAATATAAAATTTCTTGATTATCCATAATGTAATTATAGAATTGAATAAATAACTTATTAACCCTATACATCATAAAAATCTTATGCTGATAAGCTAATTGTACATTTTCATGTACTTTTGTGTATAGATAGGATAATGCCTGACCAATTTCATCACCAAATTGTGAAACAGCGTAACTTGGATTACCATAACAGGTATCATAATTATCATGTAACAAGTCTTTGAACATTTTTTCATTAAAGTCTTTTAATTGTTCAAAAGTATTGTTTTCAAAATATGCTTCATCTATCTCTTTTTCATGGTCAGCCATCATAATTATGAACCTGCCCAGTTCATTAAAATATTTTCCGTAACCATCCTTTTTCTCTGTACAATCAACAATAGAGTTAATCTTTACTATAGATTTTTCGTATGAATCTAAAATAGATTCATTTTCTTTCTTATAATATTCCTTGTAATCAAACATAATTTTTCTCCTTTTGAATTATATATTTCTATATTTATTATTATCTATATTTTGTATCATTAAGTAGTATTAACTTTTGTCTGTAATCAGCCCTTTTGCTCTAGCAATTTTCGTTGCTGTAAAAGACACTATAAATGCTATAATTATACTGAGCAATACATCTGTCGGATAATGCACTGATAAATAAACCCTTGATAAGGTTATAACAATAGCTAAAATAAGAATAGGTAAATATACCTTCCACTCTTTTACCAAGAAAACTACTATGAATGCTACAGAAAAACTACTTATTGCATGTCCCGAAGGCATTGAAAAACTATTTAATTTGTCAATGATAATATCTAAACCTAGTGCATCATATGGTCTAATCCTACCAATAGCATTTTTTAGTATCAGTTCACCTAAGATAGTATTAGTAATTAATACAGTTGCGGCTATTATACCGACAGTTCTATATTTTTTACTTGCTATAAGCAATATACATATTACTATCCAAACCAAACCAGCATTACCAATACGTGAAAAGAATACCATTATACTGTCCAGTACAGGTGTTCTTAGATGTTCAGATATATATAGTATAATATTTTGGTCAATTTGATTTATTGTACTAAATATTGTCATCACCTCTCTTTTAAGCTATTACCACAATTGTTACAGAATTTTGCATCATAATCATTCTCTTCATTACAATACCAGCAGACCTTATACTTGTTCAACTTAGCAGAACAATTTTTACAATATTTCGCATCATAATCATTTTTAGTTTGACATTCACTGCATATTATATACTTTTCGTTACTTCCTTCATCTGTATTTGATGTAAGTCCTTCTTTAACTGCTTTAGTTACTTCTCTTATACTATCTTTTGTTCCGCTAGCCATATAATTAATAGTATCTTTAGCTACTGGCGAAATCTCTCCAGCCGAATATCTTGCTACCTCTCCCATAAATGCAAATTTACACATAGCTCCACCGAATCCTATTAAGGGGATTCCAATAAAGCCACACCAAAATTTGGTAGGTGCATCAGGTGTATTATTAAATCCAAAAGAATTCATGGAACCCATAGAATTAAATGAACTAAAAAAATCCACGAGACAAATAACAAGAAATATTATGCCAATTCCAAGTACTAATGGTCCTAATACTTTTAATGTGTTTTTCTTACCTGTATGATTTTTGTCAATGCTATTGTTATTCATATATATCCTCCTCATATTAATATGCTTATATAATGAATCAAAAATATGCCTTCACTTAATTAAATTAACTAATCAGTAAATCAAGTAATATTTTTAAACATAAATATAAGAGTTAACCCCTTACCAGCTAACTCTTATATTATACCTTATATTCACTTTTTTTTCCAACTATTATATAGTACGAATTTGTACTTATTTTGTAATATTATCCACTTCTATATCTATATTATCCAATCCCTCTTTTTTATTAAACCCTCTTCTACTATATAGATGCTTGACACCTATTATTACTGCAAATATATAAAATCCACAACCTAATATTGTTTTAATATCCCATTCTCCTATGACGTTCTCTCCTCTCTCATTTCTTTTTGATATATTTTCTAGTATCTATTGCAACAGCAATAAGAATTATCATACCTTTCACCACATATTGAAGATATGGATCTACTCCAATATACGCTAGACCGAAGTTAATTACTTGGAATATAATAACCCCAGTTACAATTCCTGCTACTGAACCAACTCCACCCATAAGAGAAACACCACCAACAACACAGGCTGAAATAGCATCTAATTCATAGCCTAGACCAAGATTGTTGGTTGCTGAACCGGTACGTCCTAATTCAAGTAATCCAGCGGCTCCATATAATACTCCGGCAATTACATATATTATTAGAGTTGTCTTGACGATACTAACACCAGAAACTGCCGCAGCTTCTGCATTGCCTCCAACAGCAAACATGTTCTTTCCTATTCTGGTTTTATTCCATATAAACCATATGAATAAAATTGATATTAGGGCGAAAATCATCAGGAATGATATATAAAATTCATCTGAACCAAACTTAAGTTTTAATAGTTTACCTTGAGCAATATATTTGAAACCCTCATTCAAGCTTGTTATAGGGGAACCCCCTAAAGCATTATAATAACTTGAAGCTGCTCCATATAGAACTAATTGCATACCTAACGTAGCGATAAATGGTGTAATATGTAATTTAGCTGTCAACCAACCATTAATAAATGATGCAAAAGTTACCAATAGAATTATAAATAAAATTGATAATGCAATAAACCACCCTGATGTTGGCAGATTAGGAAATATCCTTCTAGAAAAACCAGGCGATTGCATCAAACTTGCTCCCACAACCCCTGCTAAGCCAACCATCCTACCAATAGATAAGTCTGTTCCAGCAAGTACAATTATACCTCCTACACCAAGAGCAAGCATGCATCTTGTTGAAGCCTGAGTTAATATTGTCGCCAGACTTCGCCATGATACTATAGATGAATCCTCTATTATAATTACTATAATCATGATAAGTAGTACAAAATATATTGCATATTTAAGAAGCAAGTCGCTTATCTTTTTTTTATCAAATGAAATCTTTCTGATTATCTTATCCATGTAATTTATCCTTTCTATATATATTTTGCTGCAAGTGCCAATACTTCTTCTTGAGTTGTTGAAGCTGTTTCTACACATCCTGCTAGATGACCATTACTCATAACAATTATTCTATCAGTTATACCAAATAATTCTGGCATCTCAGAAGAGATAACTATAACGCCTTTGCCGTTACAAGCTAATTCATTAATAAGTTGATAAATCTCATATTTTGCACCAACATCTATACCTCTCGTAGGTTCATCCAATAATAATATCTCTGGATTAGTTAATAGCCATTTTCCAATAACTACTTTTTGTTGGTTACCTCCAGATAGAGTCCCTATTTTAGTTTTTTCAGATGGTGTTTTTACTCTCATACTATCTATAACCCATTTAGTATCCACTTTGGATTTGGATTCATTGATGACACCACCACTGCAATAGCTGTCTATGTTAGAAATAATACTATTAAAGTAAACAGATAAACCTGCAAAAAGACCCGTTTTCCTTCGTTCTTCAGTTACCAGAGCAAATCCATTTTTAATTGCCTCTCTAGCATTATTATTTTTCACTTCTTTACCATGCAAATATATGTTTCCTGATTCTTTCTTACTTATTCCAAATATGGTTTCCAATAATTCTGTTCTTCTTGAACCCATAAGACCTGCTACCCCTAATATCTCACCTTTTCTTAATTCAAAACTGACTCCTTTGACTTTTGGAGCATAAAAAGATTTTAGTTCTTTTACTTCTAATATAACTTCACTAGGTTTATTCTTCTTCTCCGGGAAACGATTTGTTAAATCACGCCCTACCATGAGTTTTATTATTCTATCTGTTGTCAAGTCATCAGCACTTTCAGTTGCTATATACTTGCCATCTCTCATAACAGTTACTTCATCAGCTATTTCCAGTATTTCTTCCATTTTATGAGAAATATATATAATACCTACTCCCTGTTCTTTCAAACTATTGATTATTCTAAATAGATGATGTACCTCTTTTTCAGTCAAAGAGGATGTTGGTTCATCCATAACAACTATCTTAGCATTATAGGAAACAGCTTTTGCAATTTCAACCATCTGTGCTTGAGATACAGACAGGTTTTCTATCTTTTCTTTTGGATCAATATCAATATTAAGGTCCTCAAATATTTTTTTGGTCCTATCATACATTTGTTTTTCATCAACAACAATACCCTGCATTGGAAATCGTCCTAACCAAATATTATCTACCACTCTTGTTTGTCTTACTTGGTTTAATTCTTGATGTACCATTGAAACTCCGTTTTCCAAAGCCTCTTTTGCGTTCTTATAACTTATTTCTTTTCCCGACACCTTGATTGTTCCTGCGTCTTTTAAAAAGATACCAAACAGACATTTCATCAAAGTAGATTTACCTGCACCGTTTTCTCCCATCAATGCATGAACAGTTCCTTGTCTCAAAGCGAATTTAACATTATCCAGAGCTTTTACACCGGGAAACTCTTTTGTTATACCAGTCATTTCTAATACTAATTCATTCTGCTTTTGCTCATTCATATTCATCACCATACCTAAAAATATTAGGGCTGTCGTATTATCCGACAGCTCCGTATTTTAATTCAATAATATATATCTATTCCATTCCATAAGCTTTTTTAGCTAAATCCAAATTATCTTTTGTTATTGGTTGATATGGTATCCTAACTGCTTTTGTTTCATCGAGTGAGAAATCAAGACCATCTAGAACATCTTTTCCTGCTGCAGAGTTGATAGCCATTTCAATAGAAACTCTACCTTGATTTAATGGGTCATTAAGCACTGTACCAAGCATGATATCTTGTTGAATCAAATCCAATGCTTCTGGAATAGCGTCAACTCCAACAACTGGCATATATTTACCATCTGAAAAATATCCATCTGCTTTTAGAGCTTCCACAACACCAAGTGCCATACCATCATTATTACATAAAACCATTTCTATTTTATCGCCTTCTTTACCTAACCATGTTGTCATTAATTCTTTACCTTTTGTTGCATCCCACATACCAGTTTGTTTTTCTAATTCTTCTACTCTGATTCCTTCATCTTTGATATATTCAACTGAATATTTAGTACGAGCTTCAGCATCAGGGTGACCTGGTTCTCCCATCAACATAACATATTGCATTACACCATCGCCATTTCTATCCCACTCTGGATGTGCTTTCCAAGCTTCTGCTACTAATTTACCCTGAATATCTCCTGATTCTTTTGATTGTGTTCCTACATACCATACTTTATCATAATCTATCTTGTCAGTTCCTTCTGGATATTCTTTGTTTACAAATATCAAAGGTATATCAGCAGCTTTTGCCTTATCAGCTATTGTTGGTGCTGCACCTGGGTCAACAAGATTGATTACAAGAGCCTTAACTCCCTTATTGATCATTACATCTACTTGGTCATTTTGGACAGATTGATTATTCTGTGAATCATTCATAACAAGTTCTGCATTTCCCTCTGCTGCTGATGTCATAGCATTTCTAGTATAAGTCATGAAGTTATCATCAAATTTATAGATTGTTACCCCTACTTTAGGTTTATCAGCTGAATTATCCCCTTTATTTCCTTGGTCCTTTTCACTGCTGCTTTGATTACTATCATTACCTCCAGTAGGTTCAGCATCTTTTTCTTTTGAACCACAACCTACAAATAAACTCATAACTAGTAATGTTGTAAGTAATAATCCCATTATCTTTTTCATCTAACTACCTCCTATAATTGTATATTTCTTATAAATTATTTCTTTTACAGCTAGTATTTTACCATCTTTATCATAATAGTTTTAGCAATATTTTATTGTTGTTTAGTAATTTTTCACTAATCACATGTAATTATATGGGTTTTATAGTAATTATTTTATATCAATCGTAATAATTTATTGTACTCAAAAAAATGAGACTCTTTTATAAGATAGAAAATAGCTATCACTCTAACAAGCAATAACTATTTTAACTGATGTACCAATATTAGGAGTGCTTTGAACTGATAAACTTGCTTTGTCATTATATACGAGTTTTAATCTTTGTTTTGTATTTTCTAAGCCTATACTTTTGCAATATGTCTTAAAACTTGTTTTTTCATTTGATGCTTTATTATTTATACCATCACCATTGTCAATGATTTCACAAGTCAATATATCATTCAGTAGAGAAACGAATATCTTGATATCACCATTTTCTTTGTTTGAAAAAGCATGAAAAAAGGCATTTTCAACTATAGGCTGTAACAGTAATTTGGGAATAAGTATCTCTAATGCTTTATCATCAATATAGTAAGATACTTGTATTTTTTCTCCATATCTCATACTATTGATCTTTGCATAGTTTTTCAGATTATTGATCTCTTCTTCTACCGTTACCATTTCATCAGTTTTCGATATTGTATTTTGCAGTAATGCTATAAAAGCATTAATCATCTCATCTACGGCTTTATTATCTCCCTGCCAGGCTAGATATTTAATTGATGCTAGAGTATTATACATGAAATGAGGATTAATCTGCATCTGTAGAGCTGATAGTTCAGCTGCCCTTCTTTGTTCTTGCTCTTCTATTAACTTATCTATATATGATTCCAATTCCAGTACCATCTGATTATATGCCGCACTTAGTCTTCTTACCTCATAACCACCTTCAATAGGAACTTTTTGTTTGAAATTGGATTCTGTCGCTACTTCCATAGTATCTACCAATTTGGTTAATCTGCTAGTTGTCTTTTTGGTTATTATAAGAATTATAGAACATGTTAATAAAGCAATTATACCCGATAGAAGTATAATATAATACTTTGATTTCAAGAAAACCTTAGATACAATACTGGTATCACTTAGGATAACTAAATAAAAATCCATATTTTGAATATATCTAGCTGTCAATAGATATGGTTTCTGGTCAAATTGGGTACGTATATACTTAGAACTTTTTATAGATTCTTTTACCATTGAAAGGATGTCTTCACGTTCTTCTCCTATATATTTTTTCATACTACTTGATAGGACTTGTCCTGTTTTGCTAAGTATTATTACGTCATTTCCTCTTACCATATATTTTTTATATAGGGAACTGTAATTTTCCTCTGTAATACTTATGAACATATCCCCAAAAAAAGTATTGTTGATAGGTTCTTCCAATCCTTTTGTAATAACAATAGATGGTTGTGAAGAAGCATAACCATTGAATCCACTTGTTATATAATGGTAAGTATTAGAAGGATTTTGCTTATACTGTTTATAAAATCCCATCTCCATTATTTTATCTTTTGTCGTAGAAGTGACACCTATATAATTGTCTGTATAATAATTTTTATTATTTCCTATAACGAATATATTGAACATAGGTACACCATAATTATTATTTATTCGAAATAATTCATTTTGTAGACTATACCTTTTATAGAAACGTTCAGCTTTTGGCATGTACTCTGTACAATACACTTTTAGATTGTTGCTTCGCCCATATTCTTCCATTAAGTTATATGCCTTATAATTCAGATTCTTTAGTTCGTCTACTATTCTATCTCCAATCTTCTGATTAGATGTATTATATGTATTAATGTATAATTTTTCTCCAGTACTGATTGTCACGGTAGCTACTACTACAGTTGATATTATTAGACCACACAAGGTAACAAGAACAATTTTACTAAATAAAGAAAGTCTTATAAGTTTATCTGCTGATTTTATTTTTCTTGATCTCATTTCATATACATCCTTCTGTAGGTTGTTGGTGTGTAACCAGTCAGTTTTTTGAAAACCTTGGTAAAATAATTAGGGGATGAATAACCAACCAACTCACTAACATAAGATATCTGAACAGAAGGTTCAACTAGAAATTCTTTCGCCTTTTGTATTCTAACCCCATTGAGATAATCATTAAAACTTTCTTTGTAGTGATTATTGAAATAAGCAGATAAATATGAATAGCTAATATGAAATTCCTTAGCTATCTCTTGAAGATTGATTTGTTCTTTATAATTGTTATTGATATAGTCTAGTATCTGTTGCATCATCCTGCTTGTAGTTCCTATGTTTATCAATGATTCTATATAATCTTTTATTTCATTAAAGTATTCAATTATCTCTTTCAAAGTAATAGCATTGGAGATATTATTGAAAAATAAGATCTTTTTGGTATTTACTTCCTCATATTTATCTTCATTAATAAAAATTATATTAAAAAGATTATAAATAACGTTTTGAACAATGGCTTTTATCTCATTACCCATAAGACCATTTTGAAAAGTTAGTTTGTTAAGATATGTTTCCAAGTATTCAAGGGCACTTACTGGGTCGGATGTAGCTATATGCATAAACTCTTTTGTATCAAATTGTAATCTATCCTTGCATTTATAAGTTTCCAAAGTCACGCTTATATGCCCATTTTCATATCCATAAAAATGGTATTGTGATAGATTTTTTATTTCTTGGTAAGCTTTCAGGAGATTTGAAGATGAATTAATAGTATCAATTTTCATTAAAAAAACAGTAATGATTATATTTTCAAGATTGATGGTTAGTTGATTCCATTTATCGTTGATGGCAAGTCTTTGTTCTGACTTATGATTAATAATGTATATATGTATGTTTTGGGATTTACCTATGTACATATATTTATAATCCCTGAAGGTTTCATTAATCTTATCATTAACTAAACTGACATCAATAGAATCATTAGTACATTGCTGATAACCTATTATGGTATACTCTGATTCATTGAAACAATTGCTTATTAATTGTTCATCAATAATTTTATCCTCTAACATTTTTAGAAGCTGTTTTCCTGCATCATCTTCTTTTTTGACATCACATACAGGTTGTCCAATTTTCTTTTGTAGAGGTATTAATATATCTAGTAATTGGTCTGCTGTAAGTGTAGGTTTTAGGATATAATCTGCAACCCCATACTTGAACGCAGTTTTTACATAATCAAAATTATCATATCCACTTAAAATTACAATCTCAATATCCGGATAACGTTTTTTTATTATTTTAGATAGTTCTATGCCGTCAATATTAGGCATGACTATGTCGCATAAGATTATATGCGGACGTACCTTTTCAATTAGTTCTAATGTCTGAGTGGCATTAGTTGCTTCCCCCACAATTGTAAAACCATACTTTTCCCAATCCAACATATGCATGATACCTTGTCTCAATAAGTATTCATCATCTACAACTATAATTTTGCACCATTCCATATACCATTCTCCTATAATAACATAATACTATTATTATAATGGTTATGCCTAGATTCCACAAGACATCTAGGCATAATGTATGATAGTTATTTTCCATATTTGTTTTTTATCTATCAATAGTTCAGATAGAATACTTTCTTAAGTTCTGCTAGAGTATCCGACGCTATAGTCCGTGCATACTCACTACCTTCTTTTAACATAATTAACAATTCATCTTTATTTTCTTCAAGTTGTTGCCTTCTTAATCTAATAGGATTTAGTTCTTGGTCTAGGACTTCAATCAATCTTTTTTTAATTGTGACATCTCCTAATCCACCCTTTTCATAATGTTTTTTTAGTTTCTCTACTTCATCTTTATTAGGGTCAAAGGCATCTAGATATTTAAAAACTACATTACCTTCTATATTTCCAGGGTCCTCAATTCTAATATGATTAGGGTCTGTATACATGCTCATTACTTTTCTTGATATGCATTCTCTATTATCACTAAGATATATTGCGTTATTAAGTGATTTACTCATTTTAGCTTTTCCATCTATCCCAGGAAGTCTTTTTACATTTGATAATAATGGTTTGCATTCCACTAAAATATTTTTATTGAAATGATTGTTTATACGCCTGACTATCTCGTTTGTCTGTTCAATCATTGGTAACTGATCATCTCCAACTGGTATCAAATTAGCCTTGAATGCAGTTATATCTGCAGCTTGACTGATAGGATAACATAAGAATCCAACTGGAATCTGATCACCATATCCTTTTTGCTTCATTTCTGCTTTCACAGTTGGATTTCTTGATAATCTTCCTAGATTAACAAAGTTCATATAATACATAGTGAGTTCAGCTAATTCTGGTACTAATGATTGAATGAAAAAAGTATTCAATTCTGGTTTTAACCCTACCGATAGATAATCTAGCATTACTTCTATAACACTATCTCTTACTTTTTCTGGATTAAGAGCATTGTCTGATAATGCTTGGGTATCGGCTATCATAATAAAGCTTTTATCATATTTACCTTGTATAGAGACTCTTTTTTTTAACGATCCAACGTAATGTCCGATGTGTAACTTACCTGTGGGTCTGTCTCCTGTTAAAACAATATTCATTACATATCCCACCTTTTATACAAAAACAATATTTAATTTATAGACTAATTGGCTTATCATTAGCCTTTAGATAACTTTCGATTGCTTCAACATCTTTATCTCCTCTACCTGATAAATTAACTATGATAATCTTGTCTTTATCAAGGGTAGGTGCAAATTTCATAGTATAAGCAATTGCGTGTGAGCTTTCAATAGCAGGGATTATACCTTCTGTTTGTGATAAATATAAGAATGCATTCACTGCCTCATCATCTGTAATGGATTCATATCTAGCTCTACCAATATCTTTCAGATGTGCATGTTCTGGTCCAACACCTGGATAATCCAATCCTGCTGATATTGAATATACTGGGCTTATGTTTCCTTCGTCATCCTGGATAAAGATTGTATTCATACCATGAACAACACCCTCTCTTCCAAGAGCCATCGTTGCCGCATGTAAATCAGTATCTACTCCTTTTCCTGCTGCTTCTACACCTATTAATTCAACTTCTTCGTAAGAATTGAATTCGTGGAATAAACCAATAGCGTTACTTCCTCCACCTACACATGCGATACAATAATCTGGAAGTCTTCCTTCTTTTTCTTTTATCTGTCTAAGAGCTTCTTCACCTATGATTTTTTGAAATTCACGAACCATGGTTGGATATGGATGTGGTCCTACTGCTGAACCTAATAGGTAGAATGTATCTTTTATTCTCTCTACCCATTGCTCAATAGCTTCATCTACTGCATCACTTAGGGTTCTAGTTCCCCTTGTTACTGGAGTGACTTTTGCACCTAGTAATTCCATTCTGAAAACATTGAGCTTCTGTCTCTTAGTGTCCTCTTCTCCCATGAAAATCTCACATTCCATGTTGAACATAGCTGCCGCTGTAGCAGTTGCTACACCGTGTTGTCCTGCCCCTGTTTCAGCGATTATCTTTTTCTTACCCATTCTTTTAGCTAGTAATATTTGTCCTATTGCATTATTTATCTTGTGAGCTCCTGTATGATTAAGATCTTCTCTTTTCAGATAAATCTTAGCTCCACCTAATTTATTTGTCATATTTTTTGCAAAGTATAGTGGTGACTCTCTTCCCACATAATCTTTCATGTAATATAGATATTCATTTTTGAATTCTTCATCCTGCATAGCTTCGTTAAAAGCTACCTCCAATTCATTTAAAGCCTCGATTACTGGTTCTGGTACATATTGTCCTCCGAATTTTCCAAATTGATGTGTCATAATTAAATTCCATCCCTTCTAATAGTTTTTTGAATTTAATAAAATGTGATATTGATTTTCGATGAGATGTGTATCTAAAAAGGCAATAAAAAAACACTTCATCCATTTATTGGGACGAAGTGTTACTCGCGGTACCACCCAACTTTAAGCACTTTGCTGTAGGTCAACAGCTTTTCAAAAAAATTCTCTTAAATAACAAAAAATCTCCGTCTTTATTAGGACGAAGTTACATTTCGTTATGCCACCTATTATGTGCTTAACTCTTTCAGATACTAACATATCCTATCCCTGTAACGTAGGAAAAACGGTATAAGCTACTTGCAATCAAGCGTTCACCATACTTCTCATGAATCCATTCAGAATTATTGTAGATATCAGGATTCCACCATCCCCGACTCTCTATAATTACAACCAATTCTTACTACTTTCAATCATCGAATTTGATTATTAAATTACATTTATTATATATTAATATGTTTTATGTGTCAAGATTTTTTTGTTACCAAGTTTCCCTAATTTAATAAATGTGAAATAAGCCTACATTATATTAGTTAGAAGAAAAAGTGTTTTGACAACACTTTTTCTGACTTACTTAAAATATTTTACTTAAGTATGGTAACCCTTACTTCCCCCGTTATATTACTAATTTGAACTAATTTTTTCTGATGTTTCGTTAAGACTTTCCAAGATCTTATTACCTTTTTCTGATAATGTAAGATACTTATAGGTCAATGAAACCGTATTTTCTGAGCTGCTATAATTTTCTTGTGTGATAGCTGACAAGTTATTAGCTGAACCCACTATATTCCTGTTTTCCTCTACAATCGTAGATATTTTTGAGGACAGCAAATCAATTTTTTTCGTATTATCTATCATATTAGTTTTAATTTTACCAAAAACATTTTTTGTATCTTCAACAAGTTTGTTTTGTTCCTCACTTATTTTATTAAGCTTTTCATATGCACTCAGAGATTTATTGGTTTGCTCTTGTAATTCTGAAATGATTAATGTAATATCATTGACGGATTGCGAAGACTGTTCTGCCAAATGTCTTATCTCATCTGCAACGACTGCAAAACCTTTACCTGCTTCCCCAACTCTCGCAGCCTCTATTGCAGCGTTTAGAGCCAATAGATTAGTTTGGTCCTCAATACTCTTAATGGTCTCTATGATATCTACAATATTATCCGACTTTTCTTTCAGTTCTTGCATGATATCAAATGTTCTAGAATTATTTTCATTGGAAACATTATTATTATCATACAAAGTTTCAACTATCTCCATACCGTTTCCAATTACATTTTCTATTTCTTTTGATGTATGACTAATGGATAGGGATGTATCAGAAGCTTCATTTATCAACTCTTGAATATTATTAGTTGATTCTAGCTGTTTTTCTGTATATTCAGCACCTTCTCTAGCCCCTTCTTTTATCTGTTCTACTGATTGTTCTATATCTTTGGACATTATATTCATATCTTCCATAATAGTATTAAGTTCGTTAGAATGATTATAGATAACTTTGCTAGTATCTATTAATCTATTCATCATCTGGTCTTGCTCTTCTCTAGACTTTTCAAGATTACTGATCATCTTTCTATTTCTATTCATCATATTATGTAATATCTTGGCTCCCATATAGCAGGAAGCAGAAAATATCAACAGTACAAGAACCAAATAGATATAAACGGATTTATCAACATTTGATAAGTTATCATTATCTAATAATCCTACTATTTTAAAAATAGTTACACCTATATTGAAACTGCCAGTTATTACTATTGCCTTATAACGTCCTAGGAAAACCAGTAAAACTAAAACTGGAAACATACCAGAGAAAACAACTATACTTTCACTAGTACCAAATATAACAGACCAACATATAATCATTGGTATCAAGGTTATATAGATTGTGCTCCTAGTATTAATACTTTTTTTATTCAATATAAGGGTAATAACAACTGATGCAACAAGAAGAAAACTTAAAGAAATAACTAGAATTAATGAGCGATTCCCCATTTTAACACCTATGACCATTTGCAGTATCATCAGCAAGAACATAATACTTATCATTATGTTATAATATCTATATCTCTTTTGCTCATGACTTATTTTAATATTTCCCTCCATTTAATCCCACCTTCCCTTTCTTACGTACATTATATTACATAATTTGTCTTTTTACAATGTTTTATCCCTTTAATGTCACGGCAAACTCACCATAATTCATCTTAATCAAAGGAATAATTATACAAATTGTATATAATACCATTATTTTAATACATTATATATAATTGTACATTATTATAAAATAATATTTTATTTTTATTCTTTTATATGATATAATGTATTATAATGCAACACAATGCATTACATTACACCATATATATAATTCTATTTTATTTTTTTTCGTAGAATTAATGTTAGGAGGTGTTCAAATTGCTATTTATCTTACATATCTAGCTAAATCTCTCGTACTATTTTTCTTAAATCATAGCTATAATTAACCATTCTCTCAAGAAAACTATCATAATGCTATTCATAATTAACTCAGATAAAACTTAATAAAGTTAACAAGATCAATAAAATAATCAAGGGGGAAATTAAATGCCTACAAAAAGCACAAAAAAACAAGCTAAAAAAGCTAAAAACAAATTCTCTATTAAATATTTGTTAGCTGCAGTTATTCCAATATTGGTTATTGCAGGAATAATAATTCACTTAAATTATGACTATATAAAAATGAAAAATGATTTAGATAATGTTAACAAAGCAGTTAAGATTGGTGAACTAAGGACCAAAGAATATTACTATCAGGAACTACTCCGTATTGAAGATGTAAGAAACTATATATTTGGATTTAACTCAAAAGAAAAACTAGCAATAGTCTTTGAAGGTATTATAAAAGCAGGTTACAAGACTGATAATATTGAAATGAAAATCAAAAAAAATAAAAGTGATGTCATTGTTAAATTGGATGACCCACAAATATTATCAAATACTATAGTTTCAGAAAATGCCGTATTAGACGAAAAAGGCTTATTTGCAGATATCAGTAATGACATGATACAAGAAGAATATAAAGAAGTTAAGGAAGATACTGAGAAAAGAGTTAGAGAAGGATTGTTAAAAGATGCCAAAATAAATGGTGAAAAAATCTTAACAAAAATAGTAAAAGGAGCAAATCCAAATATTCAAAAAGTAGAGTTTGTATATAGTGAAGTTGATTAACAAAGCTATTAATAATCATTAAGGAAGGTGTAAAACATGAAATCCATTATAACTAAAATAGTGAGTGTTGTAATACTATGTATTTTGATTTTCATAGGCATAAAACATCTGCATTTCAATTTGTTCGATAAAATATTTAGTCATAAAACAATTATCTCCACAGAATTATTATCAGAAGAAATAAGAGATATCGCAGAGTTATGTTCAATGAAATATTATTATAAGGATCTAGTTGTTCATGGAAAGCCAAAACCTCATACAGGAGATTACTATATGGCAACAATAGAAGGAGAGCTAACTGCAGGGATTAATCTTGACAATCTTGATATTAAACGAAAAGATGATATAGTAACTATTAAATTGGAGCATGCTTATTTTATTGACGATAGTGATTACAAACGTAAGGTTCACGAAGAAGATAAAAGCGGTTGGGGAACCAAAATAGATTATAATAAGAAGAAAAAATGGGAAATTGATAGGATTAATAAAATCAAAAAAAGAATATCCAATACTTTCTTAGTGAAGGCAGATGAAAATATACAGGATATCATAAAAAATTTATTTATCAACTATGATCTATCTGAAATCAAATTTGAGTATTATTAATTAATTGTTGGATATAAGAATACCCAATATGTTATTATAACCAAACATTCAAATATCCCCAGGTTAGGGGATATTTGATTTAAAAATCATTAACTTATTTATTAGATGCTTTTTGTCTAATGATTTGACCGCAATATGGGCAAAAAGTAATACTTTGGTTAAAATCACTTAGGTTACTTGCACAATGAGGACAATATTTTATATGTGCAGATATTTCATCTTTTCCAACAAAATGTATAATATCTTCTTCTTCCCCAACTCTTTTAAGACTATCTTTTAAAGTAAACATGGATAATGGAGTGTGTAGAATTCCATCAACACTATCTTCGATTTTATCATGTCTGATTGAATTGCTGGATGATAACAAACATTTACTATCAGGTATAGTAGATTTAATATCTTTGATTAATTTATCTCCACGAGTTTTCCTCATAATATAATTAACAATAACAATATTAGGCTCAAACTGCTCTGCTTCGTATAATGCATCAAATTCATCTGCAAGTTCAACATCATAACCTAGATTGTTTAACATATCTTTCATTATTAAACTTTCAAATCTAGAATCATTTACAAGTAGTGCTCTTTTTCTCACATCAATCAGCTCCTGTTTGATTTAAAAATATAACAATAAAACTTATTTTATAAGCAAAAACTACTTATTATATTAATTCTATCATCAATACTCACATACTTATAGTATATCACATACAGCTTATTTTTATTATAAAAAAATGCCTTGGTCAATAAAAATTTATTTTCATTAGAAACAAATTTTACTAAGAGATTCAACAGCTTTTTCAATATTATCAATCTCTATTCCTTTATATGATAAAATCAATATGGGACTTTTTTGAATTTTTTTTACTATAGTATATTCTGAAATACCAGATATCAAAATTTCCCTATCCAATGCTTTTTCTATTATTTCCTGTTCAGATAATTTTGTATCAACATTTATCAGCATATGCAACCCTGAATCCATTCCGCCAATCTGAACTTTATCTCCCATATAGTTTTTTATTGCTTGAATCAATATTTGATTTTTTTTGGTATAATTTTTTTTAAGTCTCCTGATATGTTTCTCAAACATGCCTTCTTTCATAAAAAGTGCTAAAGCCAACTGTTCTGTCTTGGAAGTTGTCTGTGTATATCTGTTTTTACTCTCATTATATAGGTTGATTAACTTTCTTGGTAAAATCATGTAACTTATTCTTATAGAAGGAACCAGCACTGTAGAGAATGAACCCAAATATATGACATTTCCATCTTTATCAAAACTCTGCATTGAAGGTATGGGCTTTCCATAGTATCTTAACTCGCTGTTATAATCATCTTCAATTATATAACCATCATTCTCACTTGCCCACTTCAATAGTTTTATTCTCTGGTCAACAGACATGACCGTTCCAGTAGGAAATTGATGTGAAGGACTTACGTAGCATAATTTTGAATTAGAATTTTTTAGCACTTTCAGATCGATTCCATCGTCTTTTATAGGTATAGGTATTATATCAAAACTGTTATGCATAAATATATTTTTGGCTCTATTGAATCCAGGATCTTCAAAAGCACATTCATCAATATGAATTTTTTTCATTAATGTACTAAGTATGTTCAATAAGTATTGAACACCTCCACCTATGATAACTCTGCTGGCATCCGCTGTTACACCTCTTGATCTTCTAACATATTTTACAATCTCCTGCCTTAGTTCCATCTCACCTTGCACATCTGTAGATTTATATAGTTTTTGGTAATCATAATTAAGAATACGATTCATATATTTTCGCCATAAATTAAAATCAAAGTTCATTTCTTCAACATACTCGTTTTTAAGATCATATTTAACCATTTTTTTAACTTTTTGTTCTGCAACGTATTCTGTTTCATTTTTCTTACTGTTTACATAAGTTTTATCAAATGCACTTGCATAATATCCTTTTTGGGGCAAACTATACAAATACCCTTCCACAAGTAATTGCTGATAGGCATTTTCAATAGTTGTTTTACTTATATCAAGACTCCCTGATAGCTGTCTAATTGAGGGTAATTTTTCATTTTGAATAATGTTTTCTCCTATTATCTCGTTTCTTATGTATTCATATAATTGAACATATAATGGTTTATCTAAAGTCACATCCAGATTTGGTACCAAATCAATCATATTTTCACCCTTTCCAAAAACTGTCCCTTTCGTTTCAAGCAAAACTGTCACTTTTAAAATACACACTTATATTATATAGTATATATAAATTTTGAAAAAAGGCAAGGTGACACTGATGAAAAATACATATTTTGAATCTAGCGACATTAAAAAAATTACTTATACAGGATTAATGACTGCCCTTGTATTACTAGCAACTTTGGTTATAAAAGTTCCAGTTCCTTTTACAAATGGTTATATTCATCTTGGCGATAGTATGATTTTTATTGCAGCTATTCTACTAGGATGGAAATATGGTGCTTTCGCTGCTGGAGTAGGTTCTGCACTAGCAGATGTAATTGGAGGATATGCACATTGGGCTATTCCCACTTTGATTATAAAAGCTTTGATGGGAGCAATTGTAGGAATATGTGTAAGCGAAAAATTCAGAAAGAAAATGTACATTTATTTAAGTATTGTTTTCGCTGGTGGATTTGCCATATTCAATGTTATACTTAGAAATATTCTTTCTAGTAAAATATCTCTAGAAACCAATGCACTAAATAACAATCTACTAGATGAACTCGAATTGGATTCTGTTGAGGAATTGATAAGTCTAACCAATAGAGTTGAAACACAGCTTCTTATAATAACAATACTGATTCCGTTAATTATTTTAGGTCTATCTTTACTGGTAGCTAAATTGAATAATATAAAATTCAAGCCTGCATATACTTTTGGTTTTGTTATAGCTGGAACTTTTATGGTTTTTGGTTATTATATAGCTTCATATATAATGACTGGCAATTATATTGTTCCTATATTCTCATTACCTTGGAATATGGTACAGTTTATAATGGGTCTTATTATAGCTAATCTTATAGTTGCAGGATTAAATAAAAGCAAATTGTCAATCCCATTAAAATAGATAAAAAAGGACTGTCGGATAATATATTAAAGTTAAATATATTATTCTACAGCCCCTTTTTTATGTTATAGAAGTTTCATTTGTTATATGTAAGTAAAAATTATCCTCCAAAACCGTATATAATCACCAATACATGAAATATCATCATTACAAGATTTATACCTATGCCTATATGAGCAAAAGTTTTGAATGTATCTTTTGATAGTTCTCCAATCACTCCATATATAATTCCAACTATACATACAATAAATCCTATTATCTCAACAAGCCCTATAGTTAAAGTAATACTATCTGTACTTCTATCCCCAAAAGCAGATATTCCTACTGCACTTAGAAATAATATCAAAGATGTGATCCCTAATGCAAAAGAAGCTATTCCATGTCCAGACTGTTTTTTATTATTTAATCGTAATGTAATCTTCTTATCTTCCATATTCTCCCTATCCTTTATTTATTGAAACCCTTTTTCTCTAAATATTTAGTTTTTCTTATCTTTCAAATATTTTATGCCATAATATATATAATAACAGATCCTAAAAATCAAATACCCAATGAACCCACCAAGAGTATTGAGTATAATATCATCCACGTCAAAACTTCCAACTGCATAGTGATATTGCAGTACTTCTACTGCCAAACTTACAAATCCGCTAATTAATATCATTAATATAAAAAATCTTGTTCGTCTAAATAATATAGGCACAAAAAATCCTAAAGGCATAAATGCAAGTATATTACCAAAAATATTAGTCATGATGGCATTGGTTCCACTATATTTTAAATAGTTTTTGATTGTCCTGAATGGTTCTAAGTTATACCCTTTCAAGCCAGTAATCCTACCATATCTAGCATCTAAAAATAATACATTGATTAGTATTATTAAATATATAATAAAAAGAATAAAACTAATTATTCTAAACATTTTTCTGAATTCATTTGAATGAATAGTACTCATTATAACCCCCTGATTTACGTCAAATTGATTTGTCATTCAAATTTTATTATACCATATACATTATCTTTAAACTAGGTTATTTTACCTTTATTTAGCTACTTTTATAATATATCAATAAAAATCATAAATTATAATATTCAAAATGAAATTTATTATTTCTTTTCTATGAACCTACATTTAATTTCTACTGCTATAAGTGTGATAATTGGAATTATTATCTGCATAAGTATAGCCATATAGTTGTAATAATATATGTGAAAATTCAACTCCATAATATTTGATACCGTAGTAAGAGATACAACAAGGGTTATTATACTAAGAGGTGTAACAATAAACTTATAATCCTCAAGTTTCAATAAAACGGCAACTCCTTTACAACCAGCTAACAAATAAATAGCTATTTTAACAAAACCGCTCATTATAAAAATAATAGCTATTATAGCCTCAATCCTTTGCAATATATCACCAATATTGATCCTACTTACCGCTGAATAAATAGGAAAATAGCTACTAGAATAAGCGTACTTCCCTAAACACAGATAAGCACTAACGTGAGTACAAAATAAAACGAATCCTCCTAACAGCAATCCATAAATAAATACTTTATATATACTTTTTGATTTACTTATGCTTTTAGTACTAAATATAAGGATCAATGTAATTACTTCAGCAAATGGAAAAGTTATCATTTCCATAGCTCCCTTTGCTATTGGCTGAATACCATCAGCAAGGACTGGAGTCAAATTGAACGCTTCAACCATAGTCAACATTAAGGGGATAGTTAATAATATAATTGGATAGATAATTCTTACAGAAAATTCTGACCATCTACCCATTACTTCTAATCCATATTTTAAACCAATAATAACTAATAATATAACTCCAATAGCAATTATTGATTTTGGAGTATTAATCAGTCCTACTACATTTGTAAATAAAATGAACGTACTTAATACCAAGGCTCCCACATAAAAGCAATATAGAACATATAATATACTTATGACATTTCCTATAATCTTTCCAAAAACTGTAATAAGAATTTCATATAAGTTCTTACCAGGATATCTAACCAAAATTCTACAATATACTACTACAATAAGACATGTTATCCCTATAGCTATCAGTATTGATATCCATATATCTGAATTGGGGTCTGTAATAGGATTTATAACAAATGACTCTGATAACATTAATAAAATAATCATACTTATACCTTGACGGTTTGAAATTACTTCTTTCACAGGAAATCACCATTTCTATAATCATTATTTGCTTTTTGACAACCTTGATTTTATCTCAATAATAATAAATATTACTAAAGGTAATATAATCTGTACAATTAAAGCTACATATCTAAAATTCTTAAGCTCTGTTACCATATCCAGCATACTTTGATATGTTGTAAGTGAAATTACTAATAAAAGCAAACTTACTGGAGTCACAATGAACTTATAATCTTTTAATTTAAGTATATTAACTATGCCATTGCAACAAGCTAATAGACAAGCGCTGATTTTTATAAATCCACCAATCATGAAAGTAACAGCTATAATTATTTCAATCCTCTGCAAAACATCCCTAATATTAATTCTACTAACGGCTGAGTATATTGGAAAATAGCTGCTTTCATAAGCAAAAGGTCCAATAGCAAGATAAGCTCCTATTACAATAGCGCTAATAAGAAAGCCTCCTAATAGTAAACCATATATAAAAGTTTTATATATATTATTGCCACCTTTAAACATTTTACTATTAAAAATTAATACAAAAATGACTAGCTCCGCATATGGAAAAGTAATTATTGAGAATGTACCATCCAATACAGGTCCTATACCATCCCCTAGAATAGGTTTAAGATTATTGACATCTACCATATTAAGCATTAATAACGTTACGATTATAATAATTGGAAAAACTATTTTTGCAAAAAAAGCTGACCAACGTCCTAATACTTCTAAACCTTCTTTGACACCATAAATAATAATTATTATTACTGCAGAAGACACCACGCTTAGAGGTGTGAACTCTAATCCTACAACACCTATAAATAAGCTAAAATTTTTTAATACCAAAGCTCCCAGGTAAAATGAGTAAAGTGTAAAGATGAGATTTATTATGGAACCGATAATTCTCCCAAAAACACTAATATTTATTTCATATAAATTCTTATCCGGAAATTTAGATAGTACTCTACTATACATTGAAACGATTAAGACAGCTATAGCAAGACCTAATAATATCGCAATCCATATATCTCTTCTGGCTTCACTAGCTGAAGATAGTACCAACGAGCTACTAGACATAAATAAAATTATTAAACATATGCCTTGTTTATTAGACATCACCGTTTTATCCATAACCTCACCACTTTACCATTTCCCTTTATAAATGCAATGTAAACATTATAGAGTTATATAATTTTTTCAATTATTGTATTCAAGCCTTTTGATATTTTAGGTATTTCAACACCAATACTATATAAAAACATAAGCACAAAAGCTGCTGCAAAAAACAAAGTATATATTGTAAGTTCCTTTTTATCTTTATTTTTTTTTAGTGGCACTATCTCTGTAATTCCAATTACAGCGAAAATAACAACTACTATTAAACCTTTTAGATACATACCTTCACCTGTTTCTATTAATTTTTGGCTATATTTTTCTTCCTATTTCTTTTTTTAGAAATTAATTTGCCTCTCATATCCATATACCACCACGGCGCCCTAATATATGCATCTTTCATGTTTATTGCATCTTCCATTGAATCAACATTCAACATATATGGTATACCAAAGCTTCTAATAGAGAATAAATGAAGACTTAAGAATATTACTCCAAAAATATATCCATATAAACCTAATATTGAAGCTAAAAACAAGAAAATTATTCTAATGAAAATGGTTGAATTGGCCATCTTAGGCAACAAGAAATTAGCTATTCCCGTTATACCGATCACGATTATCATAGGCTGGCTGACCAATCTAGCTTGTACTGCTGCTTCACCAACTACAAGAGCACCTACGATACTTATAGCCGAACCACTATATTTAGATATCCTAATACCTGATTCCCTTATCAATTCAAATACAATAATCATTATAAAAGCTTCTAAAAACGACGGGAAAGGTATACCTTGCCTAGCTTCAAATATACTTAATATTAACGGGGTAGGTATTAATTCTTGGTGATAGTTAGTCAGTGCAATATAAATAGCTGGAACACTAGTAGTAAGAAAAAATGCTAAATATCGAAGCATTCTATTAAATGTAGCAAAATAATATTGCTGATAATAATCTTCATCCACTTGAAAGTATTCAATAAAAACAAATGGTGTAGTAATTACAGAAGGTGACCCATTACATATAATAGCTACTCTTCCTTCAAGTAATTTGCCACATACAGTATCAGGTTTCTCTGTTGAGAATAATGTCTTAAATAATGATATTGGTTCATCAGTTATGAATTCTTCAATATAACCAGTATCCAATATACCGTCTATATCAATCTTATCCAATCTTCTCTCTACTTCTTTCACAATCTCATCTTTAGCAATCTCCTCTATATAACAGATGCATACTTTTGTTTTAGTTATATTTCCAATCTCTCTAAATTTGACTTTTAAATGTTGAGATACAATTCTCCTTCTGATCAAAGAAATATTCGTATATATAACTTCATTAAAACCTTCCCTTGGTCCTTTGATTATAGTCTCTGATATTGGCTCATTAATAGACCTTGAAGACCAGTCAAGAGTGTTTAATATAGCACCTTTTGCAAAACCATCAATAAATAATATACTTTTTCCTATATATAGATTTTCAACAAGAGTTGTAAAATCACTTGATTTCTCTACTTCGTTGATACTTACTATCTTGTTAACAACATAATCCATAAATTCTGTACTATTTTCATGTCTTTTTATATCTGCACTCATTATAGGCTTAAATATATTATCAGACATTACTTCATCATTAACCATGCTCTTAACATAAATCAGGCAAAACTTTTTTTTACTTCCTTCATTCTGAAACAATCGATAAACGATGCTATCATCATCCTTGAATTCTTTCTTAAACAAATCAATATTATAAGTTAAACTTTTGTTAAATATTTTATTCATATATAAGGCTCCTTAGCTTTATAAGTCTAGTATTTATCAATTTCTATTGAGTGAGATGATAATGCTGACCTCTCAATTTGCACATTTATATCTGTGGTTATTTTTAAAGTCTGAAAAATATTATCCCAATCTTTTTCAACCTTTTTCCATGTTTTGTTTTTTTGTCTTTTAATTAAATCTCCAAATCCGAATATATCTGAATTATAATCTTTTTGAACGTGAGTAATTAATTCCGTTATACCTTCTTCAATATCTTTCTCAGCATTCATCTCTATATCACTTCTATCCTTTTCATCTAGAATATCTATTTGGTGACTCAACTCATTTATGGCTACTTTGCAATCAACTGCAATATTAACTCCAAGGGACTCTCCATTTACTACTGGAGTTACTTTTGTTTCATTAGACAATATTTCCAGTGAAATATGCCCTAGTTGATCTTCAAAGTAATATTCTATGGATAAGGGTTGATTCTTGATTTCATTGTCAATAAAAAGATAATACAATGTTTCATCTTCTGATAATTTTCCTACCATTTTTGATGCTTTAAAAACAGCAGTTCCACCTACAATGTGTATTAAATTCCCATCCACATGTTCCTTATCCATTCTAATTAAAGGAATAGCTGGTTCAAAACCTTTTTTGGTCATTTTATCTATTATATTCCATACTGTAGAAGATTCAAATGTACCTATTTTATTTTGATTTTTTAATGTATCGTTTAATCTCATACTAGCTACATCAGTAGCGTCATCTTTGAACATTTCTCCTGCATCACAATTATCTGTTATGAGTACATGTACATCTGGTCTATATTCTGCATCTCTCATTGTGTAGTCTAATATTTCAGTTATGCCTTCCCTTGCTAACTCTTCACTGATTATTAATATTTTTGTATGAGCTAGATATACTTGTTTACCATTCTTTTCAATTATTTTTCTGATGGCTCTATATAACGTATCTCCTTCATCCTTTAAAACCCTGCTTTTTAACTGACCTTGTTCACTTTCTATACCAACTATTTCATATGTAACAAGGAATTGAGTCTCAGATAATTTATCTACTTCCTCAGAAGGAGTGATATGGGAATCTACTCCAAGCCCTAACACTATCTCTACCTCATCTATTTCTCTATAATCCCAACAGCCAACTAATAGGATACATGTAATAAAATATACTGCCACAAAACAAATTTTTTTCCTCAAAATTATATCCTCCTATTGTTAAACTATAATACTTAGACTTAATAAATATTATCCCATAATATGTATTTATTATTCTGATAATGAAATTTAATCCATAATTCAATTATTGCTCTCCTTAACACCATAAGGTAACGAGCCTTAATAATTTCAATATGAATGAATAACTCATATAAAAAAAGCCCTTATATTATCACTGTTCATGATAAACAAAGGCTCAATATATGTTTTGTCAACTTTCAAAATATTAATATAAGATTTACTTACCTCTTATACCATTTTGCCTGTGTATTATATAATCTAGCATACTCACCATTTTTTTCTATTAATTCTTTGTGATTACCTACTTCTATAATCTTACCATCTTTAAAAACTAATATTCTCTCTGCTAATGCAGCTAAACTTATTCTATGAGTTACAATAAAAACAGTTTTATCCTCTGCCATTTTCATATATTTTTTAAATATTTCTGTTTCAGCAAGTGGATCTAAGTTACTTGTAGGTTCATCAAGTACAAGAAAATCTTTATCTTTAAAATATGCTTTAGCAATAGAAATTTTTTGCCATTCTCCTCCTGATAGCTCTCCCCCTCCTATATCCTTACCAAGAATATTATTATACTCTTTTGTAAAACCAGAAAACTTAATAGCTTCTATTGCTTTTTCGTCATCTGATATTCTAGTAGCATCTCCCATTTTAACGTTATCCAGTACAGTAAATGTATAATATTTGGCAGGTGTTTGAGATACTATTGAAGTTTCATTATAGTAGTTATTAATATTACATCCACTAAGTGGTTTACTATTTATATATATTTCGCCTTTTGATGGTGATAATATTCCTGTAAGTAATTTTACAAACGTTGATTTTCCAGCACCATTTTCTCCTACTAAAGCAATTGTTTCGCCCTTATTTATTTTAATATTCACATCTTTCAACACGTATCTTTTAGTATTCGGGTAACGATAAGATATATTGTCAATACTTATTTCGTGTATTTCTTCTATAGTTTCACCAATGGCTTTTTCTGATTCTATATCTATTAATTCAAAAAACTGTGAGCAGTCAAGTTTTTTAGTTAAAATAGTACCGATGTTATTAAATAATGAAGTTGTATCTACCAGCAATACATTTATTAAAGCCATAACACATCCAAACTCGCCTATTGAAATGTCGCCACGAGCAAGTAATGTTATTGCAAATATACTACCAAAGATGCCTACTAAACTATTTAGTGTAATATTAAATAAATTAATTAGCTGGTTTTTAAGTTGAATTGACATTTCTTTTTTAGAATATAATTCAACTGCGTCATGCCATTTATTGTATAGGAAATTTGTGATTCTAAGGGTTTTTACTTCTTTTACAGCGTTTTTTAATAATAAGTCTTGATAGTATTCTGCTTTTCTATAGTGGATTGTATTATCTCTATTAACTTTAAATATTCTTTCTGCAACCTTCATTTGTGTAAATATCAATGGTATTGGAACAAATAATATAATAAAACACAGCCAAGGACTAAAAACACAAAGTGTTATTGATATGATTACTATACTTATTATTTTAGCAATTACATTATAAAAAGGTAGTAATACACTCATTTGTAAATTGCTATTACCCCACCCCTTTGGTTTACCTACATAATTCAAGGTTCTATTAATCATATCATTAATAGCAGGAACTTCCATTAGTTCTATTGATAGATTAGATAATTTGGTATATATTTTTTTATTTAAATGGCATTGGAGCCAGTTAGATTGTACTACATCTAATCTTTCGGCTGTTTCACCTGTTACTTGAGTTGATCGTTTTAAAAAATCAGTTATATATATAATTAAATAATATCCAAGTAACGCTAAGACTATATTTATTATGCTGCTTTTGTTGATACTATAATTATCTATTAAATCTAAAAGTATTTTCCATAGATAAGCTGATAGTGGCGTTAAAAAGCTCACAAGTATTAAAAATGACATAAATAAATTACATGCAGCAAATGAAGATGAAAACATATATTTAAATAATCTGAAGATATCCTTATAACTTCCTTTTAGTACTTTATTATTTAACTGTTCTTCTATTTTATTAGTTTTATCTAACATATATTCTCCTCCTTATACCAGCTGCGTTGAGAATTAAACATGTCATAATATATACCCATATGAGTCATTAACTCATCATGGCTACCTTCTTCTTCTATTTTACCATCTTTTAGCACAAATATCTTATCAGTTATTTTAGTAGATGCTAATCTATGAGTAATAAAGATGGAGGTTTTATCTTTTATAATATTAGAAAATTCTTCATATAACTTAGCTTCAGCCATTGGATCAAGTTGGGACGTAGGTTCATCAAGAAGTATACATGGTTTGTTACCCATAAAAGCTCGAGCTAGTGCTATACGCTGCCACTGACCTCCTGATAAATCAACCCCCTCAGTAAAATCACGATTCAATTGTGAATCATAACTATTAGGAAGTTTATATAAAAATTGGGTTACCCCCGCACTTTCAGCAGCTTCACATATCATTTTATAATTATCAATATTATCAATACTTCCTACAGCAATGTTTTCTTTTAATGATAAAGAGTATTTATAAAAATCTTGGAATATCGGTGCAAATATATTACATCTAGCTTCTTCAGAATAATCATCAAGTAGTATATTATTAAGTAATATATGTCCACTAGTTGGTTCAAATAATCCTAGTAATAATTTTATTAGAGTTGTTTTACCTTCGCCGTTAGCACCAACTAAAGATATCTTTTTACCTTTTGGAATTTTAAATGATACACCATTTAATATGTATTTATCTGTTCCTGGATATTTAAAATATACATCACTAAATTCTATTTCTATCTCTTTTGGTACTATATTTATACTACCACTTTTAGTGTTCTCGAATTCATAGAACTTATAGTAAAAATTAATATATCTCATCTGCCTTACACTTGATAAAATAGGTACTATTAAGCCTGAATATAATCCTTTTAACCCAAGAATCTGCCCTGATAATGCAATAAATAATCCTATACTTGTGTTAGGATTATTAGTAAGTAGCATATACAGTTGAATTAATAGGTTTATAACAATAGTAATATCAATAATCAGATTATATATAAGATTGTCTTTCCAATATTTTTTATACTCTTTTTCAAACTCTTTATTCCTTTTTATTATTCTTTGTTCATAGATATCTATTAAATAATTAAAAGAGTTAAATATTCTCTGCTCTCTTATATAATTCCTGCTCTTTAAATATTCTGCAAGAATATCATTTATTCTATCTTTTTTCCAGTATTTTTCTATTACATTGTAAAAGTCATATCGTTTAATATATTGTAAAAACAGATATGGAAAGAATGGTAATAATAGCACTAATGGTACCCACCAAGCTTGTTTGGCTGTAAATACAATAAAACCAACTAAAGATATTGAACTTGTAAGAAAATATACAACATACATAGGAAATAGTAAGCGTACTGAATTATCAAAATCATTAAATGTCCTATCAATGATTTCCACTGTCTTTTCATCTTCAAAATACTCATATTTTATTTTGGATGCTTTTTCTAGTAATTCTCCTCTTACTTTTGTTCTAATGACTAGTTGAAATTTTTGACTGTAATATCCATAACTAAGATCAGATAAAAATTGTTTTAGTAGAGCTATTATAGCAAAAGCTATAAATAATGGTATAAGGCTTTTTATCTCGAAATTATTAAATTTTGCTGATAATAAGGCTCTATTTATAATTTCTTTATCAATATAAATTCCAACAGGTGCTAATAATCCTGCTATAATTGCCAATATAAACACTTTGTACAAGAGTAATTTGCAATACTTTTTTCCAAACCCAAATAAAAGCTTATACGCTTTAAATATTTCTCTCACTTAAATCCCCCCCTATATACTTGAATTTAATAAATATATGACTAGCAACATTTTTGTTACTGTTTTTAGAGTATATTCATGTAATTTTTTTATATTTTAACGTATTATATCATGCTTTTATATTTAATCAACATGGACTAAACCGTTTTTTTTTGTATCATTTAGATATTTTAATAAATAACAGTATTTTTTATGATGATTTTTATAATATCGTTGCTTATGAAATCTTTTATGATTTGTAGGAAAATAGAAATTTCCTACCAGACAAGAAAAGCTAAAAAATATTTTCAAAATATTTTTTAGCTTTTTGTAACACCGATGTAGACAAGTACATATACTAAATTAGGACAACATATATTAGACTTAATTGCTAATCAATTACTCAGGCAAGTAGAACTTGTCAGTAAAATCCTCCTCAGAATTATAAGTAAGGTACAGAAATCTGTACCTTACTTATTTATATACAATTCTATAGCACAATAATGATTTATGACATCATAATCCATTAATCTATAATTTTGATATTTAACCTCGTATTCTATAATAGAATCATCGTCTAATCTATAATCTCCCAAATCTATCTCTGTCCTGAACTTAGTCTCTCTCTCAACTTGAACTTCTTTTTCAGGTACAAATTCACTAGTTTCTTCTGCATCTTCGTCAAACCAAATAGTTGGTTTTTTTTCTACTGGTACGATACCCACATCATAGTTGACTAGATATTTTAGTGTACCTGCTATCCTTAATTTTGATGTTTTATTAAAATCATTTTTGATGAGTTTTTTATCATGTATAACTACATATAACATGATATTTTTTATTTCTACAATCTCATCCTCATAATTCTCTATTTTAAGTCTATCCTCAAACTGTAGAAATTTGGATATCTTAGTGCTGACCTCTTGTTCTTCTACATCTATCTTTATAGTTGAATATTTTTCTCCTACTCCACAAATATAAACTTTTATAACAAATTCTTCAGTTCCAACAAAACTACTATTAGGTATATAAGACCAATAACCATTGGTTGTCAATTCTATTTTTCCACTCTCGGGTTCTTTTTCTAATGTACAGCGTATATGATCTCTTGATAAATTTTTTCCAACAATTCTACCTTCAATTCTAGTACCTTGCCCCATCGATAAATTACAATTATATATTTTAACCTTTTTATCCAACCTATCACCTCTCCTAGCACTTTATATATTATATGCTTATGAAGAATATAAGTTGTTGATAAACTTACGTAATTTAACTAATCAATTAATTGATTTCTAACATTAAGTAGTATAGAACCAAAAATTATTGATATTATACCAATAGCAATCCCTGTAACTATTGAAATAATCCCTAGACATATACCAACTTTTCCTGCTCCACTTACTTT
Source organism: Vallitalea guaymasensis (assembly GCF_018141425.1). Classification (NCBI taxonomy): domain Bacteria; kingdom Bacillati; phylum Bacillota; class Clostridia; order Lachnospirales; family Vallitaleaceae; genus Vallitalea; species Vallitalea guaymasensis. Next base: position 3,961,613 of record NZ_CP058561.1, on the reverse strand, counting down.
CTTGTATAATTTATCACTGTATTCAATCATCATAATTTCTCCTTTCGTTGGTTAATACTATTATTTGTAATTATAACACTTATATAATATATATTTCAACTTATTTAAATATATGGATTGATCCTATATTAAATAGGAATATTATTTTATTAATCCCTGTAACCCTTTGTCCTAAATACTCATATATTGTACTAAGTTAATTATTAGGTGGTGACTTTGTGCGCGATAAGAAAACATCATATATCAGACTTCTTCATGCGTCTCCAAAAGCTCCAGCAGTGGATGTTTATGCCAACGGTGACAATATTCTAGCAGACGACCTATCATATGGAGAATTTACTCCATATCTTCCAGTTATGCCTGGAACTTATACCATTGATATTTATCCTGCTGATAATTCAGATACGCCGATTCTTACTAAAGAATTAGTTTTACCTGAAAAGACAATAGCTACAATAGCTGCTATTGGAGAATTACCAGAACTAGAATTATTCATAGTAGAAGACCCAAAAGAACCTTTACAACCAAATACCAGCAAAATAAGATTTGTACATCTTTCCCCAGATGCTCCAGCTGTTGATGTTATAGAGCCGAATGGGTCAATACTATTTAAAGATGTAAGCTATAAAGATATAACTGATTATTTGAGTATAACCCCCGACACTTATACAGTAGAAATAGCACCTACTGGTACGGATAATTCAGTTTTGTTTGTACCTAATATTAGATTACTTCCAGATGCCTTTTACTCATTATACGCAATCGGTCTAGTTGAGGGAGATCCTTATTTACAATTATTGATACCATTAGATGGAAATTCTTATATCGAGACATAGAAAAAGTGTGCGTCATAGCACACTTTTTATTATATTACCTTATTAACAATAAAGTTATCTTCAACCAACTCCCAATTCTGTGGAGCTGCTCTAGCTAAAACCCAATAAAAGAAACCTCTTAAATCCAACTCTTTAACCAAATCAAATTTTGCTTGTAGACTTCTAGCATCTTCAAACCATACCTCGTGTTCTTTGCCTTCTTCATCTATATATCTAAAAAATGGTGACTGGGATTCTTCATCAAATTGAATCTGCCTGTTGTATTTCCTAGCTAACTCTACTCCATCTTTGAAACCAATAGATTTTGCGAACTTACCTCCTTCAACAAAAGGTAGTGTCCAATCATAGCCATATAAAGGTATTCCCATCATAATCTTTTCACTAGGAACATGGGACAAAGCGTATTCAACCACTCTTCTGACTTCATTTATTGGAGAAACTGCTCTAGGTGGTCCCCCTGACCATCCCCACTCGTATGTCATAATAAAAATAAAGTCAACTATTTTACCTATTTCTCTATAATCATGTCCTTCGTATAATATTCCTACCTGGTCATCACTAATCTTAGGTGCCAAAGCAACTGATAGAGTATATCTTTCATCTTCTTCCTTTAACCGTTTCTTGGCTTTCTTCAAGAAATCAATGTATGCTTTACGATTTTCTGCTCCAAGGTATTCAAAATCAAAATCAATTCCTAGATACCCTTTTTCTTTCATAATAGCTATAGCTTCATCTAATAATCTATCTTGTGCTTCCTCATCATTAAGCAGGGCTGTTGCATTTTCAATACTGAATCCACCCTCATCAATATTTGTTATTACCATGAGAGGTGCTACCCTTTTACTATAAGCAGCATTAATTACTGGTTCATCACCTATTGGTGGAGTTAAGGATCCATCAGCATTAGCTTTATAGCTAAATATATTAACATATGTTAAATTATCTCCTACCTCTTCTACATATGAAGCTGAATCTTCACCTGTTATATCTAGATCAACATAAGCTGCTACATCTACAATAGGTTTTGGTCCACTAGGTATAAATATTCTTGTACCAACTTGTAAATCCATTGGGTCCATATAATCATTGGCTCTTTGAATCAAATACACTGGTACATTAAATTTTTCACTAATAGAATATAAACTATCACCGGGTCTAACTGTATAGAATTTTCCCATTGTAGGGATTAATAATGTCTGCCCAACAACAAGATTAGCAGGATTTTCTAACTGATTTATTTCAATTATATCGCTAACAGGTATATTATATGTCCTTGCAATAGTAAAGAGTGATTCTCCAGGACTCACGACATGTATTTGCATATAATCTTTCCTTTTTTGCTCTTATTAAATTATATTCAATACAATTTCAAAAGTTAATCTTTTTATTTATTTTGTAAAGATATATGGTCACCTCTGGACATATCCACTTCATATCCTGCCATCTTGATTCTATTTTCAATACAGTTCCTACACTGTGCCGCTTCATCACCTGTACATATCTTACCATCATACAATGCATATTTATCTCTTACACTGGTTGGAGATAAATTAGGCATTACAACATTAGCACCTGCTTTTAACCCTTGTTCTCTTCCTTTATTATTGATGGAACCAAGTGCAGTTGTGGCTGGCAATAAAACCTCTGGCAGTAAAAGTCTTATTAATGAAAGAAGTATACATGTCTTTTCCACCGTCCCTGCCTTTTCATCTGCAAGTGGTGTATCTGATTGAGGTATAAATGGTCCTATACCTACCATATGTGGTTGTAATTTTTTCAAGAAAGTAAGGTCCTGAACAAAATCTTCGTTGGTCTGATTAGGTAATCCAATCATGAAACCTGCTCCAATTTGATATCCTATATCTTTTAGATCATGTAGACATTTAATTCTATTATCATAGCTCATATCAGGGTGTAAACTGTCATAGAGTTCTCTAGAATTAGTCTCATGTCTTAAAAGATATCTGTCCGCTCCTGCATCAAAATATTTTTTATAGGATTCATAGCTTTTTTCTCCAATTGATAATGTAACAGCAACATCCTCAAAAGATGCTTTTATAGAGGAAACTATATCTACAATTTTATCATCTGTATAATAAGCATCTTCTCCTCCTTGAAGAACATAAGTCCTATAACCTAATCTATATCCTTCCTTACAGCAATCAAGTATTTCTTCTTTACTTAATCTATACCTACTTGCATCTTTATTATCTCTTCTGATTCCACAATATCTGCAATTGTTTTTGCAGTAATTAGTGAATTCAATCAATCCTCGCATATATACTTTATCATTATAAATATGTAATCTTGTTTCATTAGCTTTCATATGTAAGTACTTCTTAGATTCTTCATCCATATTATTAAGTAATAGTAATAATTCATCAGAAGACAAATTATTACTATCATATAGTTTATCAATTAATCTTTTCATGGCAATCTCCTTTATGCTAGAAATTAAGTAAATCTTTCACTACCTCTGAAGCTATAATCAATCCCACAACCGAGGGAACAAATGCAACACTCCCTGGTGTCTGTCTTTTTATTTTTGCTGATTCATATTCTTCACTATCAGTTTTATCATCATCAACTAATATAGGTTTTAATGGCTTTTCTTTTGAATAAACCACCTTAAGACTGTCAATATCCCTGTTTCTCAACTCTTTCCTCATTACCTTAGCTAATGGACATACTGACGTTTCATATATATCTGCAACCTCAAACATGGCAGGGTTGAGTTTGTTACCTGCTCCCATGCTACTAATAATCGGTATATTTCTCTTCTTACATCGTTCTATCAAATCAAGTTTTGATGAAACCATATCTATAGCATCTACTACATAAGAATAATCATCTGATAATAATCTGTCTGCACTATGAGAATTATATAATTCTCTGTAGGTAATAACTTTTGCTTCATTATTAATATCTAAAATCCTATCCTTCATCACATCTACTTTAGCTTGTCCTACAGTCCTAGTGGTTGCATGTAATTGCCTATTTATATTAGAGACACATATATCATCGTCATCTATTAGAATCAATTCTCCTATTCCACTTCTTGCTAATCCCTCTATTACATATGTTCCTACTCCACCAACTCCAAAAACAGCTACTTTACTGTTTTTTAACTTTTGTAAACCATCTTTGCCAATCAACATTTCTGTTCTTGAAAATGCATGTGACATTTTAACACCTCTAGTCTAAGTAGTCTTATTCTATACATCTATCTTGTTATCGTAATTTTAACTTAAATATATATAAAAATCAATTAATATATTTATCCACTCTTCAGGTCATAACCTTTATCAATATAGATATAATCCATTATATCCCAATAGTTTTTCTCTGATAAATATAGTTCATCAAAATCATATTTACAATGTATACCCGTTTTTTCCAAGTCAATCACTATATCCTCATAAGAGAAATAAAAAGTTTTTTCACATACTTTATATTTGGCATAATCACTAATATCTATAGCGTAGTTATCACATAACCAATCAATAATCTTAAAGAAATAGCTTTTAACTAGGGTTTCTCTAGTTTTTATTAAACCATATATAATGTTGATATTATCATTCTTAAGCATATATTTTAGATACTTAGGTTTCAAATCACGGATATCTTCAGTTTTATAGAATAGTTTAATTTCAAATAATTCTGTCTCTAATAAAGCTACTATAGGTTTAGCGTCCAAATATTTATCAGTACATAAAGTTACCTTTCCCATTATTTCACCCTTCCTTAATATAATAAATCCCCTGTTCTTTTCTCCTAGAAACAATTGCTTGACTAGGCAATTATCTTACTTAAGTAATTGGCTGTATATATTAATTATATCATATATAATCATAAAAAAATTGAAATATAATGTTACTTTTTGATTCTCCTCAATAATTATTTTTAAGGTGTTAATTACCTTACCTCCATACGACATAAACCGTATATAAATTATTAATTTTTCATTAATTTATTTAAATGCCAAAAATGTGTCAAACGTCGAAATCCACATCATATAGTATACCGCATTACACTCAGCACCAATATATAGTGGTAAAAATTGTTAATTTTATTTAACATTTTGTTTTATTAATAAATAGTCTGTTTTTTTATGTATAGTAATATTATATAAAAAGTGCTATACTTTTTTATGATTAGTCTTAAGGGAAAATAAAGGGATAAATGGCTAAATTATACATATTATGTTATTTATCTTATTTATTATTTAGGTTCTTCTTTAGGCAGTAAAGATTACCATACCATTATTAAACTAATGACCTGCTTGTTTTTGAGTTAATTAAGTTTTTAAAAAATGTAAAGAAACTGATTAATAGGGTTATATAAGCTCAAAAACTACTAACAACATAATGTAAGAAAGGAGGAGTATAATGAGTGATCTAATTGAAATCAAAAACCTAAGAAAAGTATATCGAATGGGTAATGAACGTGTTGTCGCCCTTGACAATATCAGCCTGGGTATTAAGAAAGGCGAATGCTGTTGTATATTAGGAACTTCAGGTTCTGGAAAATCTACTCTGCTTAACATGATTGCTGGTCTTGAAAAACCTACTAAAGGACAAATCAAGATTAAAGGTAGTCGAATTGAAAAAATGAATGAAAAACAAGTTACAAAGTTCCGTCAAAAAAATGTAGGTTTTGTTTTTCAATCTTACAATTTATTACCTAACTTAACAGCCCTTGAAAATGTGGCTATGCCTATGATATTTGGTGGTGTACCTAAGAAAAAAAGGGAAAAAGAGGCTAAGCGAATGCTTACAGCCGTAGGTCTAGGTGATAGACTTCATCATAAACCTTCACAAATGAGTGGAGGTCAGCAACAGAGAGTAAGTATTGCAAGAGCTTTTGTAGGAACACCTGAGATAGTATTTGCCGATGAGCCTACAGGAAATCTAGATACCAAGACAACTATGGAAGTCATGGAACTGATTACGAATATTGCTAAGGAAAATAATCAAACACTTATAATCGTAACCCACGACGTAGAAACTTCCGTATATGCAAACCGTGTTATTCATGTACGTGATGGACTTATAGAATCGATAGATAGTATTGATAAAAATGAAATAGAAAGTAAACAGGAGGCTTAATGAAAAAATGAAGAAATTTTTAGTATATATGTGTGCGCTTGTGATTAGCTTGAATGTGATGGGGGTTGATGTATCTGCCGCTGATACACCGGTAATAAAAAATGACATCTTAGTACAATCATTTTCTACAGGTGGTAAAACAATTAGTGAAGGAACAGAATTTGACTTAAATGTTACTTTTTCTGGTAGTATTCCTGGAACAGCAACTGACAAAAAAATTCAAATTGACCCAGGTAGTTTTGTAGTTAGAAATCAAGGGTTAATAATAAATTACCAAAATAATATTAATATTCCTATGAAGTGCTCAGGAACTAACAATACAATTACTTTAACTTGTAGTTATACCGACAGTGGTACAACATATCAGTCAATTAATAAGATCACAGTTGACATGGTAAAATACAGCGACAGCGGTTCATCATCACCAACAGACACTAGCAAATACACTCCAGAATTAGTAATAGAAAATCAAGAAATACCTACTGCTAATGCTGGTTCAGATATTGATTTAGCTCTAAAATTAAAGAATGCTGGTACATACACAGCTAAAAATATTACAGTTGAACTTATACCACCAACTGATAAAGATTTTAGTTATGAAACAAATACAATTAGTTTAATTGATAAAATACAGCAATTAAAGAAAACTGAAACTGCTGAATTAAACTATTCTTTCTTAGTTAAAGATTCAACACCTGCTAAGACATATAGTTGTCAATTAAAGTATACATACTTCAACTTATATGGTGACAAAGTAGAAAAAACACAAGACATATATATAAAAGTAAGAAAAGGTTTCCCTTCTGTTGATTTAAGATTATCAGAAGTAACTAACGATCCTGAAATAATCAAAGCAGGACAAAAAGTTCAACTTAGCTTCTTAGTTAACAATAATTATGGTTTATCTACTGTTAGCGCACTAGATGTTACATTAGAAGGATTAGGTAAAGGATTTACAATCGTTGATGGTGTTAACGGTCGTAGAATCAGTAACTTACGTCCTGATGCAAAAGGAGAAACAGTAACTTTTGACCTTTTCGCATCATCAGATTTGAAAAAAGGAAGTTATCCAATAACAGTAAATCTTAAATATAAAGACAGTTCTAATGCTGAAAAAGAAGTTAAAAAAGAAATCTATTTAATGGTAGACAGTGGAAATACTGATATTGCTATTAGAAATATCAAAGCTCCAACAGGTCAAATAAATGCGAGTCAACCATTCAACGTATCTTTTGATATTGTTAATACTGGTGAAGTAAAAGCAGAAGACCTTATTGTTACAGTAAAAGGTGACGAAGAAATTGTACCAATGTCACAAAACATACAAGTAATCAATGAAATGGAAGTCGGAGCAACTAAACAACTAACATACAAATTCCAACCAACTGAAGAAGCAAAAACTAAAACTCATTTACTTAACATTGAAATAAAAGGTAAAGATGAAGATGCATTTACAACTATCAATCAATATGTAGGTGTTTATGTAAAAGCTAAGAAAGAAAATGCTGATGGAACTACAAGTAAGCCAATCATTATTGTAGATAACTTTACTATTGTTTCAGAGTCAACTCAATCTGAGATAACTAATGCAGGTGAGAATTTTGACCTTACACTATATTTCAAAAATACACATGACAGTAAAAAAGTACAAAACATAAAGGTATCTTTGGGTGCTGAAGAAAATTCAGATACAGATAAAGCAAAAGCAGGTAGCGTATTTACTCCAGTTGAATCAAGTAGTACTTTCTTTATTAAAGAAATTGCTCCTGGTCAATCAATTGAAAAGCAATTAAAAATATTTACAATACCATTTGCTGCATCAAAGGTACATAACCTAAAACTTGATATTTACTATGAATATGAAAGCGATGAAAAATTACTTACTGAAACAATTAAAGATGCTATTCCTGTAACTGTAATTCAACCGTCCAGTTTTATTACTAGTGACATTAAAATACCAGAAACAATGATTGTGGGTAATCAAACAGACCTAGAATTTGATATAAGTAATACTGGTAGAACTTCACTTGATAATTTTACTGTCAGAGTAGAAGGATTCAGTAGTACTAATAGCAGGAATTATATAGGTAATCTAGAGACTGGTAGAAGTACTTATTACAGTAATGAAATATGGGTTGATGAAGAAGGCGAAATTACTGGTGCTTTAATTTTCACTTATACAAAACCAGATGGTAAAGAAGAAGAAGTAAGAAAAGAGTTCAAGACAGTAGGTCAAGCAATGGATTTCGGTCCATCAGAAGGAGATATGGGCATGGACATGGGAGAATTTGATAAAATGCCTGGTCAAGAAAAGAAATCAAATAAGACATTAATTATTATTATATCTTCTGTAGCCGCTGTAGCAGTAATAGTAACTATTATTATAGTAAGAAGAAAAATTAAGAAAAAGAAGGAAATGAACTTCGATGAATAAAATAGATTTAATAAGAATGGGACTTAAGAATTTATTTAGAAGAAAACTTAGAACCTTTCTTACTACTCTAGGTATTATAATAGGTACTATATCCATTGTGTTGATGGTCTCCCTTGGTTTGGGGATGCAGAAAAATATGGAAAAACAGATGAGTCAGTGGGGAAGTATAGACATCGTAGAAGTATACCCTGCAGGTGGCGGTGGTAACGAATACTATGGCGGTGGTATGGTTGTAATGGACGCTTATCCATCAAATGATAGTAATGCTAAAAATAAAAAGCAAAAAATTGAAAATAGTGATCTTGCAATAATTGAACAAATTGATGGTGTAGAAGCTGTTACTCCTATTATAGAACATACTGTAGTCATGAAGTCAAAAAAATTAATAAATAATTATGTTGAGATTAAAGGTATGACTCTAGAATTTATGGATAAATATGGATTAGAGCTTGGTGAAGGGCGTATGCTAACTGCTGAAGATACTAAATCATTTATTATTGGATATGAGCTATTATATAGATTCTATAATCCAAATAATCGTGAAGATAGGTGGCAATCTATGTTTGATCCAGAAACTGGAGAAAGAAAACCTCCTACTTTCAAACCATTAGAAAGCAAAATAACTATGAGTTTTGACAGGAATTATGGACGTGATGACAGATATAGTCGTTATGGTAATGAAGAAGAACAAAAACCAGTAAGACCAATGACTGTTAAAGCCGTAGGACAGTTATCAGAACACGCGGGTTGGCAAAAAAACGAGTGTGCTTATATGGAAATAAACCAATTAACTGAATTAAAAGATAAATATGATAAGATGACTGGTTATCGTGATACTGATGGTAGAAGACCTAAAAAAGATGGATACGAAAAGGTGTTAGTATATGTACCAAAACGTAAAAATCTTGAAAAAGTTCAAGAAGAAATTCAAAAACTAGGCTTTACTGCTAGAAGTGACGCCAATGCATTCAAACAGCAAGAATCCATGAGTAATACTATCAAAATGGTTTTCGGAGCTATTGGAGGTATCTCATTATTAGTTGCAGCTATTGGTATCACTAATACAATGGTTATGGCAATATATGAGAGAAGAAAAGAAATTGGTGTAATGAAAGTTATTGGATCATCCATAAAAGATATTAAAAAATTATTCCTCTTTGAATCAGCTACTATAGGTTTATTAGGTGGGATACTAGGAATATCAATAAGCATTGGTATATCCATTCTACTCAATAATATGCAAAATACTGCATTGTTGAATTTCTTACATATTTATGAAACAGGTGAAGCTAATCCAGATATTTTTATAATGCCTTCTTGGCTAATTGTATCTGCTATGGCTTTCACATCATTGATTGGTCTTATATCAGGTTATCTACCTGCACGTAAGGCAATGAAACTTAGTGCACTTGAAGCTATTAAGACAGAATAAAAAATATATTAAAGTAAGAACTTATAAGTCAATGGATATTCATATATTCATTGACTTATTTTTATTATATATTATAATTAAATATCTAAGAATGTTCATTACTGCATGTGAAAATATTATACTTCATGTGTTTAAAATAGTACTTCTCAATAAGAAAAACAAAGGAGATATTATGTATAGTATAGAAGAAATTAATATATCAAATATGATTGTACATATACTTGATACTAATCTAAGCGTTCCAGTGATTTCTATGGATGAAATGGAAAGTAATTATGAAATAAAAGAATTTTTTGCAAATCATATAGTAAAAACTCTTAATGATGACAGTATAAAAAACTGTGAATTCAACACAGATTATAATATGGTATATACATATGTTAAAGAATTTGCATCAGCAGAAGATAAATTCATTGATATGTCAATTAATATAGCTAATCAGTTGTTCTCTATTATGTCTTCTAATCTTGATATACCTTCAGCAGATTTGGCTATAATCAATTTTTCATGTAGAAGTAATAGATATTTGGCATTATTAAAACTAAATTATACTAATTCATTTATTCATTATACAGAGGTAGAAAATGAGTCTAATATCAATAGTATCATAAGACATAGGACTACACTTCCTAATATGGGACAAAAGATTAACGAAGCAGTAATTATAGATTTATCCAATTTAGACTTAAAAGTACTTGAAAAGAAATATGAGATAGATGGAAACAAAGAATATTATTTATCCATGCATTTATTAAGATGTAAGACTACCCTATCTTCAAAAGAACAATATAACATTGTCAAAAAAGCAACTGATTCAATCAGCAAGAAGTATTTTGATGAAGATGTTGAAAAGAAAATGGAAATCAAACAAGAACTATATAATAATATTGAAGAAACAGGAGAAATCAATCTGGATAAATTTGCGGATGATGTATTTAAGAATAATATAGAAGTAAAAAAAGAGTTTATTGAGAATCTAGAGAAAAAAGGGCTTGAAGAACCAGTAGTTACCCTTTCTGAAAAAACTATTACTCGTTCATTTGAGAAGCAAAGGATTAAAACCGATAATGGTATTGAATTAAAGATTCCTATGGAATTATATAATGATCCTAATAATATTGAATTTGTGACTAATCCTGATGGAAAGATATCTATATTAATTAAGAATGTTAATAAAATTATTCAATAGTGATGGCGAATAGTGTAGCTCACAGTCGTTCCAATAGTATAGGGGAATATTACGTCAGCCAGTTAAACGTCCGTGTTTAAAAGGCTGAGTTCGCCGTCCATGGCTCACTGCTTCATATTCCCCTATACTATTTACACTCTTTATAAATACCGCAGATATTAATTCAATTAAAGTGACTGATTTAGTAAATAATGCTAAAGACTAAGGCTCTACTAGAATTCTAGTAGAGCCTTTATTTACTCATTAAATTTAGTTTTGTTCGGCTTTTATTACTTTTAGGAAGTCTTCTAACTCAGTTCCTTCAACAATTATATCTGGTGTAATTCCTACATCATTGATGTTTTCTTCTAGGATATTCCAGTAGAAGCTTACTAGGTATAGTACGAATTCGCCGTTATTGTCTACGTATATTTGCTGTCCTACACCTTTTCCGTAAGTTGTTTTTCCTAATATCTGTACATTGCCTAAGAACTTTTTAAGCCCTAGTGCTAGTAATTCAGATGCACTTGCGGAATCATTATCAACTAATATTTTGATTGATTTGAATGGAACTCTATAATAGTCGGATTCAATATTAGATGTTTTACCGTCTCTATCTACCAAATAGCATGGTGAACAATCTGGTAATAGAACATCTAGCATTTCAGTAGCAGCGGATATAAGTCCTCCACCATTACCTCTTAAATCGATTATTAGTGTCTTTTTATAAGGTTTTTCTATTCCTTCGATATAATTTATGAACTTGCTGCTGGTTTGGTTTAAAAAGCTGCTTACTTTGATATATTCTGTAGAATCATCAATTTGTTTGTAGGTTACTTCTTCTTCACTTTCTCCTTCTTCATTTTTCTCTACTTTATAGAAGAATGTGAATTTATCATCATCTTGTTTAATACTTTCAATATAGTCATTAATATCATCTAGTGTAGCATTATCGTTTTTCATGAACTCCTTAGTCAAACTTGTCACATCTGTATTATTTAGATATAAATAGTTATCAAGTACAAATTCACCAACCTTAACAGAAATAGGCTTCTCACTCTCTTCGATTGCCATATCAAGTATTAGTTTGTATATGTTATATTCTTTATCTATTTTGTTTGAATATATCCTAGCTACATTGTATTTACCTACTAAGGTATAATATAAGCCCATATCAAAATATAGAGCAGAATCTGCTATTATTTCTTCTTTACATCGTAATGCTTTTTTGTATGCTTTGATGGCTTCATCTCTGTTATCTAACATGAGATTGGATTTGCCTTTATAATAATAGATGTATCTTTGATCCTGTAAATCTTCATTCTCTAATTGCTCATTAGTATACTCCAATAATTCATCATATTTAGTCTCATTCAATAAGATAGCCATTTTATGAGATTTTGCTAGATTATTATTTTCATCAAGTAGTAGTGCTTCATTGACATATGATAACGCTTCTTCATTATCTTTTGAACCGATGAATGTTTTACTTGCTATGAGTAAATAATTAATATATCTATCTAAATCCTCTTCTGAGTCAAGTGTACTCCAGTCAATACGATATATACATTTTGATGCTGATTCGTAATCTGCTTGTTCATTATATATCTCAGCTAGTAGAAAATATACACCATTACTATCTTCATTCAAACGTTGCTCTAAAAACATTTCCAATTGTTCTAATGCTTCTTCTTGTTTGCCTTGCATATAATAAGCATATGCTTTTTGTCCGTAAGCATAGATAGCTTTACTGTGTAATTTTAATGCTATATCAGAATATTTGATCGCTTGTTCATATTTTTCTTCTTCCATAGCTTTTTTTGCCTTCTCTAAGTAAGTAGTGGCTTGTTGTAATTTTTTAAGAGACTCAAAAATGCTATTAGGTATTACAAGCTTATTAGTCAGATTGAACTTATTAACCATTTCTAATTTGAATTCTCTTGTTATTTCATTATCCACATCATACTCTTTATGCTCTATTACAACTTTTTCAATCTTGTAGTTTGATTTATTGATATATATGGAATAATCAAATGTATCCAAGTCATAAAAGTCACTAGTCCAAAAATGCAACCAGTAGTTATCTTCAAATTTATCAAACTGTCTACTGAAAGAACTTTTTCCTTGTAGTATGTATTGTTTACTATCTTCAGTAAGTTTTAGTTTACTGCTCAAGTCACAACCATTATCAATAAAATTATATATATCAAAAAGATCTTTTTCTGTAGCTTCTTCTAGTTCATCATGCTGCACAAATCTCCAAGGGCTATTATCTTCTGAAATATATATCAGTTTATCATCAGCCCATTCACTGTAATAATGATTAGTAGGCTTGTTGTCTTCGCTTTTTGATTTCAGATTATATTTCTCACTGATGATTTTGTTCACTAGGTCTATACTATAATCAAGATTATATGTATTAACTACCTCTTCATCTTTTCTATCATCTACTATTGATACTTTCATATCATATCTTTTCAGATTGTTCATGACTTTTGTAGTTTTTGTTAATATGTCTTTTATCTTATTGTAGTCTTTATCAAATCCTGGATAAATCATGTTTTCGTTAGAACCATCTAAATCAATTTTCCATAACTGATCATTGAATGTATCATCGATATTTTCATAAGTCAACAGGTAGATAGAATCTTCTAAGCATGATAGTTGAATCACTTCGTATGCTTGAAATATTTTTTCTTTTTCTTCTCCATTCAATGGTACTCTAACCACTTCATCATAACTATTTAGATATATTATATAGTCTTTTGTTACGTCAAATTCGTAGGCTTCTACTGTATCTTGGATAAGTTCTGCTTTATTCCCTTTATCTAGAGATATTTTATATATGCCTGCTTGCTTGTTATCATTATATCCATTAGCCATTATATAAATATAATCATCCATAATTGTGAATTTTGAATTATATTTGGTGTCCAACTTCTTAGATATATCTGTATATGCTATTTTATCTTCTGTAATAATCATTTTTTGTAATCCATCATTTGATAAAATATATACTTCATCTTTATAAACTGTAAATGATATAATCTGTTTGTCAGTAATACTTCTTGCATCACTGCCATCTACTTTGACACTCCAAAAACTTGTATCATTGTATTCATTGTCTTTCAAGAAATATATTATATCTTCTACAACCAATAGATTATAAATATCCTCTGTCTCGTATAAAAGAGTTGGTTTATTATCATTGTTGGTGTCAATTTTATATATTCCAGATTTGTTCTCCTCATCATCTGCATAATTTATGTACCCATATATAACTCCATCCAATATATTAAGACCATAGATATTATTATCTGTTATCTTCTTTGTTACTCCTGAATCTAGGGTATATTTATATAAAGCATAATTATTATCACGTTCTACACAAGTATAGATTGCTCCATTTTCATAAGCCAATCTACTATAATTAATTGCATTCATACTTGTATTACCAAGTCTCCCCACAGGTGAGACAGTAGTATTTTCTTCTGCGTTAATTGAAAAACCAAGTAAAAATATTAGTAAAATACTAGTAACTATTGATGTACACACTTTTTTCTTCATCTTTTTTCTAGTCCCCTTATAATTAATTTTATACGTTGATATTAGCAAATATTGGGAGTATTGTCAATTAAGACTCTTTTAATAGGTAATAGAAGAATTCCAAACATTTATTAACGTTATCCACTGATAAATTTTCATTAGTACCATGTATCTTACCTAACTCATCGTTATGTAGTTTATAAGGTGAGAATCTATAGATGTTGTTGCACACTGGTTCATATTTTCTGGCATCAGTTCCAGCTAGTACTATATAAGGTGCCACTATAACGTCTTTATACACTCTGTTAGTTATATTTTCAATCTTTTTGAACCCTTCTGTTTTGGAACTTGATATCATTGAAGGATCTTCCATTCTGAGAGGTTGTATTTTAATTGGTATATCCTTATTAACTTGTTCTATATGATTAACCAAATCCTCTCCTGTTTCTCCTGGAAGTACTCTAAAATTACAGGTTACAGATGCTTTTTGTGGTAAAACATTAGGCTCCATACTCCCTTCTGCCATAGTTACTGCTGTTGTAGTTCTTAATAATGCATTCCCTGATTGCATTTTAGAGAACACTCTCACGAATAGAGGTCTAAATAACCATAGGTTAGATAATATAATTCTATTTAGAAGTTTCATTTCAGGTCCTATTTTAAGAAGAAATTCTTCAACAGGTTTTGTAAGTTTTAATTTACATTGTTTTGTTTCTAGATTATTGATTACCTGTCCAATCAAACCTAATGAAGTATGTTTTGGAGGCATGGATGCATGACCACCGTTACCTTCAATCTCTATCTTAATATTGCAATATCCCTTTTCTCCAATTCCTATTAAAGCAATAGGTTTAGCAATTTCTTTTATTGCACCTTCTGTGACACAACCACCTTCATCAAGTACATAATCAAATTCGATGCCTTGTCCTTTTAGATATTCTACTATCTTAACAGCACCTTGTTTTCCTCCTACTTCTTCATCGTGTCCAAATCCAAAGTATACATCTCTATCAGGCACAAAACCTTCCTTTAATAATAGTTCAGCCGCTTCTAATACAGCTATCATATGAACTTTTGTATCAATAGTACCCCTCCCCCAGATAATGTCATCTACAATGGCTCCACTGAAAGGTTCCTGTTTCCAGTCTTTTTCTGTTCCCTCTTCAATAGGAACAACATCCATATGTGCAGTAATGATTATAGGCTTTTTATTATTTTTGTTCTTTCCGTTCCAATGGTAGAGCAAACTATATTCATTGATTATTTTTCTATCTATGTTTTTATGTACGAGAGGAAACATTTCTTCAATTAAACTATGATATCTTTTGAACTGTTCCCAGTCTGTTATTGAATAGTCACTGTTGGAAATTGTTTTTATTTGAACTGACTTGGCTAATTTATTGGCACAAGCCATTCTATCATATTTTACATTACTATCTTGTTCACTAACATGAATATCTACATTTTTAAATCTTATAGTACGAACTGTAATAATGATTAGTAATAAAATGATAATTGCCAAAACCAAATATAAATACACAGTCATTTCCTCCTTTTATGTTTTTTATACCTCTTTGACAAATTTTTTGTTGTACATAATTCTTGCAGATATAACTGAAATCACACCCATTACTGGTATCATAACACCTTCAGCACCTGCTGGAACATTGAATATGGCAAATACTAGAACAACTATGGCTAGAGGTGTAACAGCTAATTTCCATTGTTTTTGAATCCAATATGCTCCAAGAGCTCCGAACAATGCAGGTAAAATATTGTCAAAAGCAGGTTTTAGAACAGCTGAATTAAGCACTGGTTCTAGAGGTACTACTGCAAGCATCCCCACGAATACCACAATGACAGTTACTATGGCAGATACGGCTATTGAGATTCCTGCAATGACTTCTCCCTCTTCTGTCTGTGGTTTTACACCTACGTTTTCCATACACATAAGGGCACATGGTATTTTCAGGTTAGTTACATTCCCTGTAACAAAAGCCAAGTAAGACCCACTAGTACCTAACATAGGTGTATATGTAGCAAATTCAGCTGCACACATAGGTATATATATCATACAAACCATACCTATCCCTTTTAGTAGGTTTATGACTGGTGGGAATATATTATATTTCATGCATATAACAGTTGGTATCAAGATAATCATAATCAACACACTGATTCCTGTTATTCTTCCGATTCTATGTACTCTATCATTATAATTCATAACGTATCCTCCTTATAGAATTCCTGTATATACTACAGCTAATATCATACCGCATAACATACTTACAGCTAATGAGAAATTATTGATCCAATCCAGTTTGAATTTGTTGCCTATGAATGTTAATAAGGTCATTATGATACCACTGCTGAGTAATACTAATAATGCAACGCCTCCTTCAACTATTGGAGGTCCTATAAAGACAGATAGCATACCAAAAAATAATGCGTTTATTAATATAGCTAACCAATTAGAATCCTTTTTCTGTATATTCTTCATTTTATTTTGATACCACTTTAAACCGATAATACAAAATAATAATCCCCATATAATTCCTATACTCATTATCCACATGGAGTTACCAAAAACCAAAGAAGTATACCCTTCAGCTCCAAGCTTAGCAACTCCCATGCTCTTAGCTCCAATATCTGCAGATATGAGTTCATAAGGTGCAGAACCAACTATTGATAACCGCATCCACGAGAAAGGGATTCCTAGAACAGGTGCAATTGCAATTAATGAGATGATAATCGGAATTGACGGAACGATTGAAAAGATTGCACTTGATTTTACAGCACTCATCATCTTTTCCTTTGACATTCCTATAGCGATTCCACGCTTCCAAGATATGACTAAGAATACAACACATTGAATTAATACAAATAAGATAAGAACAGCTGCTAAAATGAATATTATGTTACTATTAGCAATTTCCATATAATCTTTCATTGTCTTCCCCCTAATGTAGTTTTTATGTATCTCTTTTAAAAATATAAAAAGGCGGATATTTATACCATATCCACCTTTTATTATACCATTAATTAACATTTTATACAATGAATCTGCAATTTTAGCACCTTTATATTATTTGCAAGTAAAAAGAGAACACAATTAACTAATAATCAATTTCCCAAACTGGTCAGGTACATGAAAATTAGGATATTCGAAATCTATGTTATTCCATGCAGCATACTGTGGCTCGGTTAAACCTCCACATCTATAGAAATTACCATACCAGCATCCCTTATCGTAACTAATCTCCTTACCGCTCATTTCTTCTAATACTTCTATTGGCAGTATTATTGATAGTTCCCATGCTTTATCATCACTTGATTCTTCTTTTGTTATAGTTTTGATTGAAGAAATTATAGTAATCCTATCTCGTTGTTCCTTGGTACAAAAGACTTTTTCGCCTTTTTCACTTTTGTAGCTTAGATGAAGTACACCACAGCAATTCATTTCCATATTGTAGTATCCTCCACCTAGATTATCTTCTGGAGTAACAAAAAATTCAAAACAACTGTCTAGGTAAACATCTCCATTTAATTTTGTTTCTTTACTGTAACTATGAATATCTTCGCATAAAGCTTTTATCTCAATACATCTATTATGTATGACAGTTTTAACATGTGTAGCTTGTTTCAGTCCACTTTCATACCATGGGTAATTATCAATAGTTAATTCATCTACCTTATCCCAATCAATGTCTTTATCATTAATAATCTTAACATTATATTGATTCATAGCTTCTCCTTTTAATTTACTTTATCTTCTATATATTTTGCTGCTTCTTTGTCAAGTATAACTATGACATGAGGATGCAATTGTAAAATCGAAGCAGGTACGTTAGGAGAAATTTCTCCAAATAACATTTTTTCTATGATCTTAGCTTTTGCTTCACCATTTGCTAGAAGGACTATTTTCTTAGACTGCATAATAGTTTTCATACCCATGCTAATAGCCTCTTTTGGTACTTCTTCAATTGAATCAAAGAATCTTGAATTGGCTTTTATTGTTTCATCATCAAGAGTCACTTTATGTGTACCTGACTCAAATGTTACATCAGGCTCATTGAAACCAATATGTCCATTTGTTCCAATACCTAATACTTGTAAATCAATTCCGCCAGAATTATAAATGTTTTTATCATACTCGTAACACTCTGTTTCTATATCTTTCGCTTTTCCATTAGGGATATTAATATTTTCTTCATCAATATTTACATGATTGAAAAGGTTGTCTTTCATATAATAATAATAGCTTTGGTCGTTAGTTTTATCTATAGGATAATATTCATCAAGATTGAAGGTCTTAACCCCGCTAAAATCAACTTCATCTTCTTGGTACATCTTGACTAACTCTCTATACATACCAACTGGAGTTCCTCCTGTTGCTAATCCCAATATGCTGTTTGGTTTTAGATTAACTTGAGAAGCTACTAGTGTTGCAGCTTTCTTGCTCATTTCTTCATATGTACCTGTAACAATTATTCTCATACCTCTAATTTGATTTTTCATATAATGTCTTCCCTTTCCCAATTGTATAGTATATATCTAGTTTGTCATTAACAATGGCAATATCAGCGTCTTTACCGATATCCAAAGTACCTTTTCTGTCTTCCACACCAATATATTTTGCTTGATTGATAGTTGCTGATTCTATAACTTTCTCCAATGAGTAATCTGAGTGTTTTGTAAAATTATAGATAGCTTTATTTAATTTTAATGAACTACCTGCAATGGTACCATCAGTTAACATGCATTTTCCCTTTTGTAAAAATACTTTTTGTCCCCCAAGGCTATATTCACCGTCGCTAAGTCCTGCTCCCATGATGGCATCTGTTATCAACAATACTTTGTCCATGCCTTTGACACGAGCTATCAGATTGAATAATGCTGGATTAACATGTATAGTATCTGCAATTATTTCACATCTTATGTCAGAATTCATAACCGCTCCAACTACACCTGGATTCCTGTGATGAAGACCTGTCATAGCATTGAAGAAGTGGGTACAAGAGCATACTCCTGCTTCTATTCCTGCCATTGCTGCATCATATGAAGCTGCTGAATGTCCCATGGAAAATCTAATACCATAGTCTTTTGTATATTTTTCTATAAATTCAAGAGAACCTTTTACTTCTGGAGCAATAGTAATTATTTTAATAATGTCTTCATAACCTTTTATTACTTCTCCATCCGGCTCTTTTATGAACTCTTCTGATTGAGCTCCCTTATATTTCTCACTGATGAAAGGTCCTTCTAGATGTGTACCTAATACTTCTGCACCATATGTCTTTTCTTCCATAAGATTCTTAATAGTACCAAGTGCTTTCCTTATAGTAGGAACGTCCATTGTCATAGTTGTTGGTAAAAATGATGTTACCCCATTTTCAGGTATACTCTTACTTATAGTCCTTAATGTATCAATATCACCGTCCATGGTATCATGTCCTTTATAGCCATGTATATGTACATCAATAAATCCTGGAACAATATAGTTGCCTTTTGCATCAATCTTATCATCAATGGTTTCATCATCTAATTGACTTTCATCAATAATCTTATTTATTGTATCATCAAATAAAATTACTTTATTACTTACAAACTTTCCATCAATCAATATTTTTCCATTATGGATACATTTCATGTAATCACCCTTTCTTGTATGTTATTATAGCTTTGCCCTTTGCTTTAATAAGTTAATTTTTATGTTGAATATAACATTAATGTCATATTGTTCTCTAATTCAAAATATCTTCTATAGTTTGTTCCATAGCTATTTTAACTGCTCCCACCAAACTGGAATCTTTTGCTTTTGCAATATCAACTGATGTATGGAAAGGAACTAAGTTAGATACCACTTCATTGATCCTAATTAAAATTGATTCATCCAAGTTAGGTATATCTCCACCAATAACAACATTTTCTATATCTAATAGAGATGTGATATTGGCTATGGTTATTCCTAAGTATTTAGATACTTTGTCCATAAGATTCTGGCAATATTCATCTTTTTGTTTCAGCGCTTGTGCAAATTTATTTATTGATATATTATCCATATTGCCATCGCATAATTTATATAATTTACTATCGGTTATATTTTTGAAATCTTTTTTTATAATTTTTATGATACCTGTTTTGGAAGCAACTTCCTCAATGTTAACGTACTTTCCATCCACATGTATATTAGGAACTGTGAATCCTATTTCACCTGCTCCGTTTCTATCTCCTTCGTATAGTCTCCCATTAATAATAAGTCCTGCACCAATCCCTACATCCACACTTATATATAAATGATTATTGATATCCATCAGCCCTGTGATGATTCTCTCTCCTATGATAGCCAGGTTGATGTCATTCTTAATTATTATTTTGGAGTCAAATACTTTATCTATGGCATTAGTTAATTTTTGTAGTTTTATTTGATTAACTTTTTCAGATAATATATTAGGAAATGCTCCATTGCTGATAATTCCTGGATAGGAAATCCCTATACAATATATATCTGATTTATCTATATTATTATTATGTATAAAATCCTCAATAAAAGTTATACAATCTATATCATCAGGGTGATTATATTCAATATCCAAGGTGTATTTTATATTACATAACAAATCACCTAGAGCAATCTTGAATCGTCTTTTTGATATATCTATACCTAGGACGTATTTATGGTCCTTATTGAAATTAACTAGAATAGACTTTTTACCTAATTCATTATCGCCTTTTCCTTCTTCAATAAGAATGCCATACTCGATTAATTCATTAGTATTTTTTGATATGGTTGGTTTACTTACTTCAAGTACCTTAGCTAAATCGGCTCTTGAAGCAGCTCCATTCTCCATTAAATACTTAACTATCGCCTTCTGATTATTCTTTTTCACCATAGATTGATTGCCTGCTCTAGTCATAAATAATCTCCTTGTTATATATAGTTAGTAAAGTTTATTTACTTATTATTATAATACTAATTTATGCCCAATTTGTCAATATGATAATTGATCATTAACTATAATTACCACAAAAATTACTCCATTCATCACTAACTACATACCTATAATATGTTATTAATTATGCATTCTATCCTTTAAATCATGTCGTTCGTCAGGATTTGTTGAAATTTTTTTAATTATGTGTATATAATGTTTTAAAAATGAAAGGAGCTAATTATGGGAAACACAAAATATAATTTAAAGGATTTATCCAAAAAAGAAGATGACATAATAAAAATAGCTGAAAGAGCAGACTATATATTTAATAAATTCAAAATAATTAGCAATTCTATTGACACCGACATTGTTAGAAGAGATAATATAAATAATGAGCTTAATTCTTTACTGAATGAATTTCAAAATCTTATTGAACATACTTACAACACAAGTAAGATTATTAATGAAGCAATAACTGAATATAGTCATGGTGAGAAGCAAATACAAAATCTTCTGAATGGATTATTAGAAATAAACACTGACTCAGTTGGTACAGGAACAAAACACTCCAAGGAAGATGCTATATCTGGTTTCAGTATTTTACATAAATGGTTTAAAGATATTTGCAATCAATTAACAAGCAGCATAAAACATTTAAAAGATTTCTTTGATAATAACGGTATTCGTATTATCAATCAACCTACTTTTAAATGGCTTGGCCATAGCATAGACGATTATGAATCATACTTTGTAGATAGAATTAAACAAATACAACAATATATTAGCGAAAAAGGAATAAACATTGATGTAACAGGTATAGTGGATAAAGCTACTTTTCAAGCTCTACGTATGATTGGGTTTGATGACCTAAAAGATAATGGTCTAATTACGAATTCTATTGATGCTCTAAGCCTCAATATATACGACTACTTTAATGATCTTCCAGCTTTCTTTGATGATTATACCGTCAAACCTCCAGATTGGATATTGACTAAGGTAGAGAATGCAGTTAGTGTATTAGACCATATTCCTGATGTTACTAGGGAAACAGTATATTTTTTCAAAGATACTTATCCATATTCAATACCTTATCAAGCTTTTACTTACGCTACACAGAATGGGTGGTTTCCAGAAGCCTTTGATTTAGCAGGGTTTGAAAGAAAAGATGGGATATACCATGCTAAACAGGATGCATTATTACAAAGTCAAAAATATGTAGGATATAATGCTATCTATGACTATGTTTTTGATTGTGCTACAAGTATGGATACAAAAATTTTTGATTTCACCTGTGATAATAATAATGAAAAATATAGATTATGGTTTTGGAAAGGTGATTATCTTAACCTTGGTGCAGGTGCTGAAGTAGGAATATATTATGGTGGTGGACCTCATTGGTTAATAGATAAAGATTTGGCCCTACCTATGACTTTGTCACTAGAAGATAGTGATAATAATGAAATTTTTGATTGGGACCCTGAAGAAAATAACTGGTGGATAACTGGATTCAATCCTGATATTCAAAATATAAAAGCTAATGATCTTACGGTTAAAGCAACAATAAATTTTTCAGATAATCCAGAGATGTGGAAAAGTTTTTATGATATATATCAAGATAATTCTATGTGGACATTTTATGAAGACTCTATGCGAGCAGAATGTAAATGGGAAGCAAAACCATTAGAAAGGAGAAAAAATGATTAATAAAAATAAATTACTGTTATTTACAATAATCACACTACTTACTTTAGCCTTATCCTCCTGTAGTCTTTTTTA
The DNA here is from genome assembly GCF_018141425.1 of Vallitalea guaymasensis. Lineage (NCBI taxonomy): Bacteria > Bacillati > Bacillota > Clostridia > Lachnospirales > Vallitaleaceae > Vallitalea > Vallitalea guaymasensis. Next base: position 3,938,378 of record NZ_CP058561.1, on the reverse strand, counting down.
TAAAACATACTCCAGAGATGATGCTAAAATATCCGAGACACGTTTTGATGAAATTATAGAAGCCTTAAATAATAAAGATTCAGAGACATTAAAAGCTATGTTCTCTTCAAATGCATTAAAAGAAGCTGATAATATTGATGAGGATATAGAATATTTGATGGATTTTTATAAAGGTGAAATAATATCAATAGAAAGTGCTAGAGAAGGTTCTGATTCCAAAGATGGAGACGATAGAGAAATTGACCTAAAAACCCTCAACTTTGTCAGCACTGATGAGGATGAATATATAGTGTTTTACATTGACAATTTAACTGATACCAAGGACCCTGACAATGTTGGACTGGATATGCTACAAATAATTAAACAATCCGATCGAAAAACTCAGTTTGATTGGGGAGGAGATAAAACATACTGTAAAGGAATTTATCGCCCACCTACTACAGAAACTACCACTGATTAGACATTAAAATCAATAAGATAAGAAAGAGACTGTATCATTCACGATTACAGCCTCTTTCCTAATATTAGTTTGCCATTATTTCCAACTCAACAAAATGGTGGATAAAACTTAAAAATATATTGAAAATCAAGGTAATCATTTTTATTCCAAGTGATTACCTTGATTTTATATGTTAGATTTATTGCACTTTCTAGTTCCCTTCTTTATAAATATTCATATTAGCAATACATTATTAACCACTTCATCATAATACTCTTTTCCCAAATCATGCAAAAAGAAATGACTTCCTTGGAATTCTTTTATTACAAACATATCAGTTGTAACCAGTCCCCATCTTTCCATTAGTTTCTTATTAGCATCAAAATCCTCTCTTCCTGCATGAGCTATAATAGGAATGTCAACTACTTCATCTTTGTAAGCTAAGGATTCATTTAACTTATAATCATTTTTTATGGCAGGTATTATAACTTTCAGTATTTCCTCATTTTCCAAAATCTCTGAAGGTGTTCCGTTGTTTCTTTTCAATTCCTTTACTAATTCATCATCTTCCATGTAGGTCTGATACCTGTCTTTTATATCATCTACAGGTGCATGTCTACCCGCAACAATCAAGGAAGAAGGCTTATTATTATACTTATTCTGTAATATGTAGGCAGTTTTAAAAGCTATCATTGCTCCCATACTATGCCCATATAGTGTATAATCTTGTCCGCAGGATACTTCATTTATGGCCTTAGCTACTTCTGGAATCAAATCTTCGTAGTTGGAGATATAATCTTCAGTCATTCTTGTTGCCTTACCTGGTAATTCAATAGATAATATATCTATATCAGTATCATACATCATCCAAGGTCTATACGTAGAAGCACTTCCTCCTGCATGATGAAAACAAAATACTTTGTGTTTTTTCTTATCTTTCAAGGATTCCATATCTTTGAATGGAAACCATTTCTTATACCTTTCCATAATTACCTATTTCTCCCCTTTCTCCAGTTTGATACTATATAACTCCATTATAGCATTAGTCACATTTACTATGGATATCAATTTATTTTTTTCATCTTTTATTTCAATAGTCCATAGATGGGTTCGTTTACCTCTATGAATCAGTCTTCCTATCCCCTGTAAAAAGCCACCTATTTTTTTAGGTCTAAGATGATTAGCAGTTATGTTTTGACCTACAGCCATGTAGTCTTCATCAAGAATATTCTTTGAGCCCAACCCAGCCAATGTCTCAGCAAAAGTAATTGTCAATCCCCCATGAACTATACCATAACTCTGATCATAAAAATCAGTAATATCTATTCTTGCTTCAATATAATCATCTTTCAGCACTACATTCTTCATATCCATGACCTGTAAAATATTCAAAAGCTATACCTCCTTCTTATTGTAATACGTAGTATATTTCTTAAGTCTATCCATACTCACTTCATAACCGAAACTAATACTGCTGCTTAAATCATAATAACTCTTGTGAAATTCAAGTGGTGGAGATATCAGATCTTCACTAAAATATCTAGATGTTGAAGATATATCACCTTCCATACAATTATCCTGCAAAAAAGCAAGATTAACTTGTATCATCTTTCCTATGCTGCTTTCAACCATGCTTCCCATCCAGAAGTGTATGCCCTTAGCTCTGCATATCTTGATTGCTTCTTTTGTATAATATATCCCCCCTAATCTTGAACATTTTATATTGAGCATTTTAATTGCCTTTAGTGAAATAGCTTTTTTTAGACCTTTTGTATTCATAATGCTTTCATCTAGACATATGGGAGTTATCAACTGTTTTTGTAACCAAGCAAGTTCTTTCATTTTTTTGTACCCAATTGGTTCTTCTATACAAATAAAGTTCATGGAATCATAAATCTTAAGTTCTTTTATATCATCTATAGTAAAACTTCTATTGGCATCTAATAGAAATCTTAGCTCAGGAAAATCATGTACAATTTTAATTATCTTAGGAAGACTGGTTTTCGGTTTTATCTTTAGTTTGAATCTCTCATATCCTTCATTAGAGTATTTTTTGATATTATAATATAATGCTTTATATTCCATGTCACCAAGTGCTATGCCACCTTTTATCTTTTCCTTCAAGACCTCTCTATCAAATAGATAATCCATTGCCTTTATATTATTTGTTCTGCAAAATAAGTCTATTAATGCAGCTTCTATAGCTGCTATAGTCATAGGATACTTATTATCAATGATTTCGTGAATTTCCAAAGGGTCATCTATTTGGAGGTTCAATAATCTATCTATGTAATCATTTTCTAGGATATGTAATGAACTATCGATGGTTTCATCTGTATAAAAGGGTTTATTAAAAGCCACAACCTCTCCATATCCATGATTTCCATTGTAATCCGTTATTTTTATTACAATAGTTTCCCTTTTATTAAGACTTGATTTGGATGAAGTGAATATAAACTTTATATCAAGATGGATTTTAAAAAGCTCAACTCTCTTTATCTTCATATTCACAACTCCTCAAAGCTTTTTTCATTATTTTCCCTGTGGAATTTTTAGGTAGACTCTCTCTAAAAATTATCTCTTTTGGGATTTTATAATTGGCTAACTGTGATTTCAGGTATTCTATTATATTATCCTCGGATAATACTGTGACAATATAGAGTACTGGTACATAACCCCATTTGGAATCTCTTTTTGATATGACAGCGCACTCATTTACATGAGGATTATTATATAAGATATTTTCTATTTCTTTGGGATATATGTTTTCACCTCCAGAAATAATTAAGTTGGATCTTCTATCAAGTATATATAAAAATCCATCATCATCAAAATAGCCAATATCTCCAGTACAAAAATATCCTGATAATCCATCCTTATTTAAATATCCTTTCATAAGCATAGATGATTTTATGGTTATTTCTCCTGCTGGGTAACCATCTTTTGTATGTTCCAAAAATTTATCAGTATTTATCTTAATATCTACATGTTCCATTGGTTTTCCTACTGATTTTAATTTATCTAAGTTATCCAGTACATTAAAATTAACTACTTGACTAGTGGTCTCAGTCATACCATAACTTTTGTAGATAGAAACATTCAATTTTACAGATTTGTTGATTAAATCATCTTCTATGAATTCTCCTCCTAAAAGCATGACTCTAAGATTATGTTTTTCTATCCTATCTATTATCCTTCTTAACATAGTGGGTACCATAGATACCATATTAACCTTATTATTGTTTATTAGATATATGACCTTATCTTCGTCGAATTTTTCTAAAATGGTTATAGCTGTACCATTATACAGACTTCTAAGTAATACCATCAATCCTCCCACATGAAACATAGGAAGAACTAAGAGCCAATTATCATCTGGACAGTATCCTAATGATTTTTTTGAAGCTTGTACATGACTTGTTATCTGATTTATTGTTATGGGAACGGACTTGAACCTGCCAGTTGTAGCACTGGTATTCATTATAAATAGTACTTTGTCACTCTCATAATTTTCATCTTTATACTTGTTCATATTACCATCAATATGAACATTGGTAATATCTGATTCATAAGGCTCAGTAATCTGTGTACCGAATACCTCTTTGAATGAAATGTATCTATTGTCACTTGAAAAGATCACTGATATATCCAGCTCATCAATTTGTTCCTTTATCTCCTTGTTTTTTAACATAGAATTTAGAAGTAGGGTCTCTACTTCTAAATTCATCAAGGCTAATAACATCATTGCAAATTCCACTGAATTGTTAGATATGATTGCAACTCTATTATTATCTCCTATATATTTTTTTAATTTTATGGTTAGCTTATTTGTCTCTGTATACACTTGTCTATAGGTAAGTGAATTAATGAATTTTTTGTCTGGCATAGTTTGACTATGCTTATATAGCTGGTTCATAATTATCACCATCAAGGGAATTTATAAAATTTATCGAACTCTGGTTCTCTCTTTTCTTTGAAAGCATCCCTGCCTTCTTTACCTTCTTCACTAGTATAGAACAATAGTGTTGCATCGCCTGCTAATTGCTGTAACCCTGCTATACCATCAGTATCAGCATTAAATGAAGATTTTAAGAACCTTAAGGCAGTAGGTGAGTGCTGCAATATTTCTTTTGCCCATTTTACAGTTTCATCTTCTAATTGATCAAATGGTACCACTGTATTTACAAGACCCATTTCCAAAGCTTCCTTAGCAGTGTATTGTCTGCACAGATACCATATCTCTCTTGCTTTCTTATGACCAACTATTCTAGCAAGATAACCTGCACCATATCCTCCATCAAAGGAGCCGACTTTTGGTCCTGTTTGTCCAAATTTAGCATTCTCTGAAGCTATGGTCAAATCGCAAACTATATGAAGAACATGTCCTCCTCCAATAGCAAAACCATTTACCATTGCGATTACTGGCTTTGGTATAATCCTTATTAGATGTTGCAAGTCTAGAACATTCAATCTTGGAATTTGGTCATCTCCCACGTAACCTCCGTTACCTCTAACCTTCTGGTCACCACCTGAACAAAATGCTTCTTTTTCTTCACCTTCACCATGATTAGCTCCAGTTAGCACAATAACTCCAATGCTGCTGTCTTCTCTAGCTATTGTAAATGCATCTATTAATTCCATTACAGTTTTGGGTCTAAACGCATTTCTCACGTGAGGTCTATTTATTGTAATCTTAGCAATCCCCTCATGAGTTTCGTATATGACATCTTCATAATTTCTTGTTCCTTTTATCCAATTAATCTTATCCATGTAATACCTCCGTTATTTATATTTATATATTTAATATGATTGATGATTCCTTATAAAATTCTAAATAATATGTTAAATACCATTATGAATTTTCATTCACTATGAGATAGTCTAATCTCATTTAATAACTTATTGATTGACTGAGTTTTTTCCATATGAACATTATGTCCGCTGGACTTAACTCTAACATGTTTTATATTTCTTATCAGCTTAGTAAGTTCCTCTCCTATAGATGTATATTTTTTATCTATTTCACCACTTATATATGTTACACCTATATTCAGTTTATATAATTCATTTCTAAGGCAGTTAACTCTACCTTGACTAAAACCTATAAGTGAGTTGGATAACCCAATTATATTATTGCTGAGTCTAATCTTCTTTATAGTATTTCTTGCATCTTCACCTAACATCTTTTGAGTTTTGAATATCAATATATTACTCCAATAGGATTCAAACCACTCTATTCCATTATGTCTTATCTCTTCAGCTAACCTACAATCATTATAATAACGTTTATCACGTATTGATTGGTCTTCTATACCATAAGAAGATGATTCTAAGATAAGATGGCTTAACTCTTCTTGATATTCAAGAGCATATGCTAAAGCCATTCTTCCTCCCATTGAATAACCATAAAATATATACTTTGTATCAGTTATAGACTTAACTATATAGTTAATTGCCTTTATTAAATATTTCACATTATAGTATTTCATATCCTTAGGCGACTGGGTTTTCCCATGTCCTATGAGATCTATAAAAATTCTTTTATATCCTGTACAATCCAAATACCTGAAAGTACTCATATTTTCTGAGTAACCATGTAAAAACACTATAGGTATTCCATCACCTTCAACTTCTACATTGTAATTAATATCTTTATATTTTATCTTCATAGCTTTACCTAACATTTTTCCGTAATCATTTTATGTATTCTTTTACTCTCTTGTGAATCTATCATGACTTCTAATAAGTTGACACCTTTTGATTCAATAGCTTTCTTGAAGCTTATCTCAAAATCTTCATAATCATTAATCAATCTGTAATTGATATTATATAAGGTAGCAAGTCCACTGAAATCAATACCATGTTTAGTTAAAAACAAGTATTCAAAATTCCTTTCCTGACTCTGTGGAAGATATCTAAATATTCCACCGCCCCCGTTATTGATTAATACAATAACAATATCAGCACCTTCCATCTGAGAAACTAACAAACCATTCAAATCGTGATAGAAGGACAAATCACCTATAAGCAAAACTGTATTATCAGCAACCTGTGCAACACCTAATGCAGATGAAACTATGCCGTCAATTCCATTAGCTCCTCTATTACAAAGTATCTTTATATTTTTCTTGTACTTATCTCTGAAATAGCTGTCTACATTGCGAATTGACATACTATTGGCAACAAAGAATCTAGTATCTTCCTTCATGGATTTTTCCATCGTCTTTATTATGTTACCTTCAACTATAGCTTCTTCTTTAACAACATCATCTATGTTCTTGGTGTATTTTGATTGAAGGTTAATCCATTTATCAAGATAACCACAATCCTTTAGCTCATAATTGATTGAGTTACAAAAACTTTGTTCCCCAGCTACAATATAATCTGTAATAGAAAGAGTTGAACTGACATAGTTAAAATCTGGTGCAACCTTGATATATCTAACATTATCATTATATCTAATGAATTTATTCAAGGGTTTTGATACAAAAATGTCCCCAAAATGAATTATATAATCTACTTGTAATTCTGAATATATCTCTTCATTCTTTAATATTGAATCATATGTATATATTATATTTTTGCTTAACCTACTTCTAAAATTGGAAATAGGGTCAGCTAATATTGGAACCTTAAGTTTTTCTGATAAAGCTATTACTTCATCAAAATAATTTTGATTGATATCAACACCACATATGATGATACCTGATTGGTACTTAGAAAAATCTACGTCCAAGTTATAATCATTACCATTATATGATTCAAAAAAATTATAAGTATGCTTTCTTCTGCCTAGAGTAAAATCAAGTTTATCAAATTCTGGAACTAAAGGATCTCGCAATGGTACATTGATATGTACTACTCCCTTAGGTAGAGCCATAGCCATACTGTAACTTCTGTCTATCACTGTCCTTGCATATCTGTAATATAGTTCATCATCTTTTGGTAATGCCAGTTCTTCATAATGTTTAACAAAATTATTATATATATTGTTTTGATTTATTGATTGAGGTGCACCAACATTCCTTAGTTCATGGGGTCTATCTGACGTAAGTACTATAAGCGGTATCTTGGAAGCTGTTGCTTCTGTAACAGCTGGCAAATAATTACAAGCAGCAGTACCGGAAGTACACACTAATATTACTGGTTCACCTAGTTCTTTTGCTATTCCTAGAGCGAAGAATCCAGCTGAACGTTCATCAATATTGATATATGTCTTAAAATCCCCTTCCATGAAAATCATGGATAAGGGTGTTGACCTAGACCCTGGACTAATTACTACATGTTTTATTCCTAATAAATATAATTCATCAATTAATGCTCCTATATAGTTAGTCATAATTTATCTCCTTACAAACACTCTAAAATAGTTTTAAGTTTACCTTCCGTTTCTATATATTCTTTTTCACAATCTGAATTCTTGACTATACCACAACCTGCATATCCATAGAGCTTATCATCTTCAATCATTCCTGACCTTATTCCAACCACGAATACGCCATTACCAGATTCATCTATCAAACCTATAGGCGAAGCATACATACCCCTTTCATGGGTTTCGTGTTTTCTTATTATTTCAAGAGCAATATCTCTTGGAGTGCCTCCTAATGCAGGAGTTGGATGTAATCTGTCTCTCCATGTGATAATATCATCAGTGCTATCTGTCAAAAGTTCAGTATGTAGATGATAAAGATTTTTTGCTTCCAGAAGTTTTCTTTTGGAAACATATGTATTGTTACCGTATTTCTCTAAGGTCTTTTTGATTGTTGATACTACCAAATCATGTTCATGGGAATTCTTTTCATCTTTTAAAAATTCTTCTCTGTTCTTAGAATCATTTTTCTTATCCTTAAGGAGAGTTCCTGCTACAGCATGACTGATTATTTTGTTTTTCTTTTTTTCTAGCAATATTTCTGGTGTAGCTCCTAGAAAGCACTTGTTTCCCTTGGAATAAGCAAAAATAAAGTTCCCTGAATTATTATCAATCAATCTTTTAATTATGCATTCTTCTCTTGGTCTCTTGGATAAATCAACGATAACCTCTCTTGATAGAACCACCTTGTTAATTTTCTTTGTCAGTATTTTATCGTAGCTAATGTTAAATAGCTCTTTCCAGTCATCATAATCTGTATTAGTAAGAGTATAATTATAATACTCTTCGTCCATTGTATTATCACAAAACTTCCTATCTATACCTTGATAATATAGTGTCTGTTTATTATCCTTTATCTTCAAATAATAGGAAAAAGCAATATTTTCGGACTTGAAGTCATTCCATATACTGTCTTTCACATTATCAAAAAATGTTTTTGTAGAAAAAATATATTTGTATCCATCAAAGCTTTCGTTGTGTTTGAAAGTCTTCAACCTCTTGGCACCCATTATTATTTCTTTTTCGTTTGGGTTATAAAACAAGAATTTTTCTTCATCTTGGAAATCATTCCAAAAAGAGAATATATTATTAAGATTCAACGATTTCTCTTTATACATACAATAACCTCTCTTATACAATTAATTAAGCAATATCTCTTCCTACAGCTTTTGCTAATACTCTTAGTTCCTTAACTAGTTTTTTATAACAAAATGGTGTCAATGTCTGTTGTCCATCTGATACTGCATTCTCTGGATCTTCGCAAACTTCTATTATTAGTCCATCCGCTCCTACAGCTATTGCTGCTTTTGAAAGAGATGATACCATCCAGTCTCTTCCACAAGCGTGACTTGGGTCAACAATTATTGGCAGATGACTTAATCTTTTAATAGCTACCACAGCACTTAGATCCAAAGTATTTCTAGTGTAAGTTTCAAATGTTCTTATTCCTCTTTCGCATAGGATTACTTTATCATTACCATTTGCCATTATATATTCAGCAGATAATAGAAATTCTTCTATGGTAGCAGACAAACCTCTCTTAAGCAAAATTGGTTTATTGATTTTACCTAATTCTTTTAGAAGGGCATAGTTCTGCATATTTCTTGCACCTACCTGTATAATATCTGCATATTCAACAAACTGATCCATATAATCCGCTGACATTATTTCTGTAACTATTGGTAATCCTGTTTTCCTACTAGCTTCTTTTAGATATTCTAAGCCAGCAGTTCCTAATCCTTGAAAAGTATATGGAGATGTCCTTGGTTTAAAAGCTCCCCCACGTAAAAACGAAGCCCCATCCCTTTTAACTTTTTTCGCTATATCTTCTATCTGTTGTTGGCTCTCTACAGAACAAGGTCCTGCAATCAATGCTATATTTTTTCCTCCTATAGTTTTTCCTTTGATATTATAGACAGAATCCTCTGAATGAAATAATCTATTTGCTTTTTTATAAGGATCTTTGATCTCTATATACTTATTGACTATATCTATTGATTCAATACTATATGGGTCAATTTTATGAGTATCGCCACTTAATATGAGAACCTTAGAATCTAGTCCATTAACTTTATGTGCTTGTACATTCTTATTGTCCAGTATTTCTAATAATCTATTAATATCTTTATCTTCCGATTGAGATTTTAGTACTATTATCATAATCCCTCCTATTCTCTTTTCTCATTTATTTTATTTGTGATTATTTTTGTTTTTAATTATTTATTTCTATATTGTCTTAATAATATTACAAATTACTACATTAAATTATATAATACTATATTATTTTTATTTTCAATCTTATTTTATTATAATTGATAATGATTGTCAATATCTTTTACCAAATAAAAAAATATAATACATTATATAATTTCTCCTTCTTCATATTCTTTTATTGTTTCATAGAACATAATTCCTTTGTTATTCATTTTGTCTATAAAACTGTCCACAGAGATGATATCTGTAACATAATAAATACCATGCTCATTTGGTTCAGTATCCATTATTATTTCAATTACATTAGCACCTACAATGCCTGATATATCATTTCCAGCTCCTTGGTATAGCATTTTCCCCTCTATTTCTATTTCACTATTATCTTTTATCCCTTCACAGGTCATATAAATCATGGTAAAGTCCCTTAGACTACTATCTCCTACAAACTGCCCTGTCATATTTTTTGCTAATACATCTTTACCTAGTCTTTTGCTGTCTTTTATTATTAACATAGCATTCTCAATGTCCTCTTTGTTATAGAAAGTATTATAAAAATATGCTTCATCTATATTATTGTTCTGGCACATTTTCTCGAATTCTACATTAATAATAGGATAACAATATCTGCTCCCTGCTGGTTCTGGGAGGCTGCACTCTTGTATTTTATTGTTGTCCACACTAGTAATGCATCCTCTATCTATATATTTCATCCCTTTACCAACTTTATTCAGGATTCCGCATATGTAATCATATGCGGAACTGAAAGATAGTTTCCCTTGAGTAGTAAAATAGAATTTCAGGCTATTTACAAGGTCAAAATATTTTTTGATGATATACTTAGGATATATCTCTGTTAATCCTGGGTAGACTCCACAAGCTATAATGAATAATAACTTCTTGGATCTTATTATGTCCTCTTTAGTTTTTAATAACTCATAGAGCTTCTCTCCACCTGAAACATCTACATAATGTACCCCTCGTTCAATACATGCTAATGCAACTTTTTCTAATATAATTTCACTAGGACCTGAGCAATTCAAAACCATACTGCATCTACTGCAAAATTCTTCAAGCTGTACTTTGTTATTAATATCAACTTGTACATATTCTTTTATGGAATCAGAAACGTCAAACATCGTTTCTAATTTGTTCTTGTCTCTAGACCCTAGAAGTAATTTATAATCTGTATGTTCCATAAGCGTCTTAGCTGCTTTTTTTCCTACACTGCCTGTTGCTCCTAAAATACCTATAGTATTATATTTCTCCTTCTTCATACTCTTCATCATCCTTGCTTAATTCCTCATCAATAAAATCTCCTAATGATTTTATTGTAGGATTATCAAAAATATCTTTTAAAGCTATATTGATTTTTTTCTCTTTAAAAACATTTATTACTTGAATGGCTAATAATGAATCTCCTCCTAGTTCAAAGAAATTATCATCTATGCCTATCTCATCATATTTTAGAATATTACACCATATAAGAGCGATTTCTTTTTCTGTATCATTCGTAGGATATCTCTTTTCACCTATCAAAGTCATATTAGATTTTTCGTTCATCTCTTTTATCTTAGCCCTATCTATTTTTCCATTATTGGATAAGGGGAATCTATCTAGTACAACAAATTTCTTAGGCATCATATAATCAGTAAGCTTATGACTTAATAATTCTTTTATCCTTTCTTGGTTAAAAGAATAATAAGTGTCTTTGGCTTCTGCTATGAAGAAATTATCCATATTGTACACTCTCTTATAACTGCTGTCTTTTAATAATTCTATCCATCTGGATGCTGATAAAAATGGTAGTTTGCTCTCTTTACGTTCATCCGTAAGGCCTTCATATCCATCTTCAAAGAAAGCTGTTGTATTAAGAATCAATTTATTATTTTCCGTTGGCTCAACAAATAATAGATATCCTCCCGGTTCTATCATATCGTTAAGGTATTCTACTGTCTTTCCTATATTATCTGATCTATGAAGGCAATTGTCTGCAATTATGATATGGTATCTTTCATCTTCATAACCTTGCTCCATAGCTGATTTATTCATATTGAATAATTTGTATTCTATGCTTATATCTCCTAGACTCTCTTTTTTCTTGTTCAAGAAAAAGTTTGATTCATCTGAATAAGTATATTCTACATTGGTTCCTAAGCCTTCTACCAAGTCTTTTGTGATATTAGAAGCTCTGCTTCCAATTTCCAGTACTTTGACTTTCTTATCTTCTGAATGTATTTTTAACAACTTATCAAATACATGCAACATAAGCTTTTTATTATACTCTGTGGTTAGATTATATTTATTAAGATATTCTGGTGTTAGAAATACCTCTTTTTCCTCTAACAATAACTCTAAAGGTTCTATCTTACCTCTTAATATCAAATTATAAGTCTTAATATCTCGTCTGATTTTATTGATTATGTCCAATGCTTTTGCATATACATCTTCGTGTGACTTTATGTATCCAGCATTAGGCTTTATAGGAATTTTAACTAATATCATGCTATCACAATAATATCTATTATCTTTTATTTTGATAATGTTTTCATCTATTAACATGTCCAGCCAACTGTTAATAAGTGTTCTGTATCTAGCTATATAACCTGCTTTTTCCATTATTTCATCTATGGTATATTCCTTGAAAGCTTCATCAAATATACCTGCCTCAAAAAAAGCTCTGCATATACCATAAATGCTGGCATAATCAGTAAACTTACGAAATTCATCTAATATCTTATGATAATCTGGTGTCTTAATATTACTGTCTATAGTAGTTATATACTCACTTAACTCATTCCAATGATATAGAGTATCTACAGATTCCACTTTCACTTCATCATATATCTTCTTTTCATCTTCTATGATTATATTAGCTATCAAGTATCCTACACCTAAGTCTTTAGTATCCATAAGAGTTACAACACTATCTGCAATACCATCTATACTACTAATTGCTGATTCAACCTCTCCTAATTCAACACGATAACCATTTATCTTGACCTGCAAGTCTTCTCTTCCAAGAAACTCTATATTTCCATCAGGGAAGTATCTTGCCATATCACCTGTATAATATAACCGTTCACCTTTTTCAGAATGATATATGAATCTTTCTCTTGTTTTATCTTCGTCATTCCAGTATCCTCTTGCAAGACCTTCTCCAGCAATATATAATCTACCTTCGACCCAGTTAGGACAATCCTCCATCAGTTCATTCAAGATATGGTATCTCTGATTGGTAAGGGGCTTCCCATAAGGTATGCTTTTCCACTTATCATTGATATCTTCCACTATAAATATATTTGACCAGATAGAGGCTTCTGTCGCTCCTCCTAGACCTGCTACGACAGCATTTTCAAATGCAGCTTTTATTTTATCTGGCAGATTAAGAGGTATCCAGTCTCCACTTAACAATACTAACCTTAGATCAGTATTATCTATAAGCTTATTATCATAGTCATATTCAATAAGCATCTGCATGAATGCAGGAACAGTATTCCATACGGTTATATTCTTTTCATCTAATAGGTCAATCCAATAATCAGGTTCTTTTGCTTTTGTACTTTCAGGTATGACAATGGCTCCTCCACAGGATAACATTCCAAATATATCATATACCGATAAATCAAAATTAAGGTTTGACAATGCTATTGTTCTATCATTATGATCTATATTAAAACGCTTATTGATATCTAAAATGGTGTTAACTGCACCTTTATGATCTATGACAACTCCTTTTGGTACTCCAGTTGAACCAGATGTATATATTACATAAGCTGAATCATCAGGTTTTGTCCCATCTACATAATCATCTATGGTTTTATCAGATATCAAAACTTCGTCAACAGACAGCTTAATTGCTCCTTCTATATCTAACTCATTATATAGAACAGATTGGGTCAAAATAATATTTGTATCAGCTTCTTTTAATATCACTCTCATTCTGTCTACTGAATTACTGGAATCTATAGGTAGATAAGCAGCTTTTGCCATCATTACACCTAGAACCGCTGGAATTTGTTCCCAACCCTTGTTCATGACTACAGCAATCAGGCTCTTATCATCAATGTTTTTTACTTCGATATATTTTTTTATTTCATATGCATACAAAAATACTTCCTTATATGTTAGTGTTCTATCATTATTGATGACAGCTATATAATCAGGATTTTCCTTGACTTGCTTTAAAAACAAGCTTATCAATGTTTCAGAAGCCATAGGAGCTTTTGTATTATTTGCTTCTATTCTTGACTGGTCTAAAATACTAATCAGGTTCCAAGTATTATTTGTCCACATATCTTTATTGACTGCCAAATCAGTTAATAATTTTTCATAGGCTGACATTATTTCATTAACCAATCCATCAGGAAAAATCTTATCAATTACATCCCAGAAAAGATATAGATTACCATCCTTTTCTGCTACTTGATGATCCAACCATACCTGTGGTGTCTCTGACATGTTATATTTTATCTTTGGGAAATCATTACTTGCCTGATCCCCATCCAGACTTATCCCTAGACCACTTGTAAATACTATTGGCATAATAGGTGACGAATTATCCTTGGACCCAAGCTTACTGTATTCTCTCTGAACTTCAACTCCACAAAAATATGGGTGGTCAAGATTTTGCCATAATTTCTTTTGTACATTTTTACATCTTTCCAAGAATGTTGCTCCATTTTTTCTGTCTACCGACAACATAACAAGAGAAGTAAAGTCCCCGATTATATCATTTATCCTATCATGAACAGGTAATCTATTAAATCTGGTCAAGTTTATTGTAAAATCTTGTGTCTTGCTGAACCTTCCTATCACTTCTGAAAATGCAGTCAATAAAATGGCTGAAGGTGTAATATTTTCTTTTTTCCCTATAGATTTAAGTCTATTCCACCTATCACTGACTAATATGGATTCATAATGATTGAATCTAGCTGTTTGAAGAGAATCCGGACTATTTTCAATAGGTAATTCTGGTGCAGGAGGCATACTCTTAATTTCATTCAACCAATAATTTTTATCATTCTCATATAAGGATGTTTCTTTTATTTTCTGTAGAGCCAATACATAATCTCTAAAGGAAAGGTGTATTTCTGGCAGTTTATAATCTATATCTGAATATAAATTTTTCATTTGTTCCATGAATAATGAAATACTCCATCCATCAAATATAATATTATCAAAGTTCATATGTAATCTTATCTTATCATCGTAATAAGTTGCCCTAATGTCAAACAAAGGCCATTTATCTATTGATAGAGTAGTGTGAGAAATCTCTTCTCTTATCTCATCCAACTTTCCCTTTATATTAGAAATACCTCTTAAATCTGTAGTTTTGATATGATAATCAGGTACTTTTTCAAGTATTACCTGTTTATGTTCTTCTGGCAGGATAACAGCTCTTAACATATCATGGTAACCTATTAATACATTCAAGGCATTCTCTAATTTTTGTATATCAATTGTACTTCCTTCTAATTCATAATAATAATGAGTAGATACATCTCCCAGAGTATACAGACCACTACGTCCTATCAGATAAGCCTGTTGTATTTCTGTTAATGGGAATGGTTCATATTTCATCTTATCATTTATTTCAATGTATTTTGCCAATTCTTTATTTTCTTGGTAAGCTTCTTCTATATCATTATTAGCTAAAACCTTTTCTATATGGAGTATTTGTTTTTCAAAAACTGGCTTTGTAAATATTTCTTCTAATGATAATCTTACATTCAGTTTCTCAGAAACTAATGCACTTAATCTAGTTGCGAGAAGTGAATCTCCTCCTAAAGCAAAATAGTTGTCCAAGGTACTTATCCTATCTACTTGCAGTATTTCACTCCATATCTTGGCTAAAGAAATCTCTAATGGTGTTTTTGGTGATATACACTCCTTAACGTCTTCTTCTATATTCATCTCGGTCAAACTCTTGATATCAACTTTTCCATTAGATGTTATAGGCATTTCTTGGATAATGTTGAATGAAGTAGGTACCATATAGTGTGGTAGTTTATTTTCCAAGTAATCTGATAGTTTCTTAGTATCTAATGTCAAATCCTTATTTTCTAATACTAAGAAAGATACCAGATATTTACCATTTAAGTTGTTTACAGGTATTACAACACTATCTTTTATGTTATGAAATCTATTTATAGCTATTTCAATCTCTGTTAATTCAATACGGTGACCTCTTATCTTAACTTGAAAATCTTCTCTTCCAAGAAATTCTATATTACCATCTGATAGATAACGTCCTAAGTCACCTGTCTTGTACCAACGTTCACCCTCCCACATAACAAAACTGTTTTTTGTCAACTGTTGCTCATTAACATACCCTCTTGCTACTCCATCTCCACCAATCCATAATTCTCCAGGCACATAGTCTGGACAATCTCTTCCTTGTTTGTCAGCAACTCTGAATTTCTGATTGGTCAATGGCTTACCATAAGGTATGGACTTCCACTCATCAGGTATAGGTAAAGTTACTTCATAATGATTAGACCATATGGAAGCTTCTGTAGCACCACCTAGACCAACCATAGATGAATTAGAAGCAATCTCTTTTAATTTCTTGGGTAAATGAAGACCAATCCAATCTCCTGAAAGTAAAGCTAATCTAAGAGTTGGCATACTGATGTGTTTACTCTCTGCCATCACTAACAGCATATCTAACAGTGCTGGAACAGAATTCCAAAGAGTTATATTATACTTGTTTATTAATCTAACCCATTCATCAGCATCTCTATAGGATTCTTCTCTAATCAATACTACAGTTCCACCAACATTTAGTAAGCCGAATATATCAAATACAGATAAATCAAATGCCACTGAAGAAACACTTAATATTTTATCGTTTTCTTCTATGTGATACCTGTTTATAATATCTGTTATAGTATTTAAAGCATTGAAATGAGTTATCTCAATACCTTTTGGCTCGCCAGTTGAACCAGAAGTAAATATTATATATGCCAGATTACTACCATCTATTTCATTAATCTGGGAAATTGGCAGTCTTTCTTCTTTTTTTCCTTCTTCTATATTTAATATCTTGATTGATGAATCTAGATACTTGCTTTCCTCTAACTTCTTATTAATCATCAGATATTTTACGTTCGCTTTTTTATACATTACATTTTGTCTAACTATAGGCTGGTCGGCAGCAACTGGAACATAGTGTGCTCCAATAGATACAATTGCCATTATAGCAATAATCTGGTCTACTCCCCGCTCCATTGTCATTCCTACTGCCATCTTTTCTTTTACGCCTTGCTTCCTAAGATAATTAGCGACTTTCAACGTATCATCAAGTAATTCTCCATATGTATATTGTTTACCATTTGTATCTATTACTCCTATTTTATCTGGCTTCATTGAAGCATACTTAAAGAATGAAGTATGCAGGTTATTTTCTAATTGTAAAGCATTCTTTTTATTTATTTCTTCTCTTATCTTAATCTGTTTTTCAGGAACTAAGTGGGGTATGCCATTCCATATATCATCATCAGCCCCTAATTGTTCCAGCAGTAAAGTGAACCTGTTAAACATATCATCCAGCATACCCTTAGGGAACAGTTCTTCCACAGAATCCCATATAAGTAAAACACCATCTTCATAATTAAAAATCTGTAGATCAATCCACACTTGGGGAGTTTGAGATATCATATATGTTATTTCACCAAAAACATCTCTGAACTCATTATTTATAAGTGGCTCACCTAAGTTACAGGAAAATACTACTGGTGCAAAATTTTTCTGCTCTTTATGTAATTTCGCTAAATCACGTTGAATTTCAACTCCTGAGTAAGCAGAATATTTCATGTTATTATGGAATTGTTCTTGTATCTTTTTAGCTGATGAAACAAAGGATTCTTCATTAGTAAAATCCATTTGCATAAGTAGCAGATTCGTGAAGTCCGCTACTACATTCTCTAATTCTTTATCTAAACAATCTCTATTAAAAAGAGGAATATTCATCAAGAACTGTTCATTACTGCTCCATCTTTTAATTATCTTTGAATAAGCTGTTAAAAATATCATTGCAGGGGTTAATCCATATCCTGCAGACTTTCTCCTTATCCCTTCCCAATGAGATTTATTCAAAAAGTATTCGTGCCTTTTGAATTTGACATCTTCTATCTCTTCTGTTTTTTTCGCTAAAGGTAGAGAAGGTGGTCCCTGTAATGTATCTAATATACTATCCCAATATTTTTTTGCTTCGTTCTTCATTACTAATTGATTTTTTTCAAACTTCTTTAGATATCTACCGAAACTCCAGTTTTTTGGAGCTTTTGGCATCTGGTTTCTATTGTAGATGGCTACTAGGTCTCTTAATATTATCTGGAAGCTCTGAACATCTGCAACAAGTAAATCAATATCAAAATGAATTCTTGTATTATAATCTGGCAATATGCTTATTTCCATACCTGTTACTTTACCATTTTCAATATCCAAAAGTCTGTGTGCCATTCTTTTTCGTATCTTTTCGAGTTCAAGTGATATAATATCTTCTGTCATATCTTTTAGATCATGTATTACTATTTCTCTTTTTTCTGGATTACTTATTATTTTTTGTTTACCATTACTAGTATATTTAACTCTAAGCATAGGATGATGTGATATCAATGTATTCCATGCATCTTCTAATTTCTCTGGTATCACATTTTTTCCATCTATCTCAAGATATCCATGACAACCTACACCACCTAATATCTGATGTTTTTCCCTTCCTATCCAATAAGCGTATTGTACATCTGTAAGAGAAAATTCTTCCTCGTCATCTATATATTGTATAGTCTCAATTTTTTCTTTCGTTTCATTTAATTGATTCTTACTATCTATACTAATTTTATTCTTATTAATTGATTCATACCATTTATCCAGATAGGGCTTTGATATAAGATCCACAAATGTTATTCTTATACCTTTTCTACGCCATACATTGGCTAATCTCATTATTTGCAATGAACTTAGTCCCAGCTCCAATAAATTTTGAGAAGCAGAGAAATCTATAGGTTCACCTAACATCTTATTAATATCTTCTTTTATATTTTCATAACTATATATAATATCATTCATAACTTACCTCCTTAATATTATTCCAGCATCTTCTTTAGTGTTACTTTATCCACTTTACCAACATTAGTTCGAGGTAAAAAATCAATTACTTTTATCTTATCGGGCATTCTATATGCAGCTACTCCTTCATTCCTCAAGAATTCATTTATATCTGTAAAGTTTATATCATAATCATCTGTAGTTATAAAGGCACAAATAGCTTGTCCTAGGTTTTTATCAGGCATAGGAACTACTGCCACATCTTTGATGTCTTTATATTTCCTTAGATGGTCCTCAAGCTCTGCCGGAACAATCTTCTCTCCTGCTCTATTGATAATCTCTATAATACGTCCTCCCAGCTGTATGTTGCCTTCTTCAGTGAATCTTGCTCTATCACCTGTACGGAAAAAGCCATCATCCGTAAATGCCTTTTCATTCAATTCTGGCGAATTATAGTATCCAGTAAATGTATATGGTCCTTTTTCAAGTAATTCCCCATACTCACCATCTTCTACTTCTTCTCCATTCTCATCAACTATTTTCACCTCATCACCCTGTGAAATGGGGCTTCCTTGGCAAGTAAATGCAATTTCTACAGGGTCATCAAGAGAAGTAAAGCAGGTTAAGCCTTCACCTAATCCATATCCCTGCTGAATCTTGCACCCCATCGTCTCTGATAATCTTTCTGCGGTATCATATTCTATTTTGGTGGCACCTACTATTACTAACTTGATACTTGAAAAATCTGCGCTCTCTCCCCACATGACAGCATCTAACCATACTTCTCCTATGGCTGGTACTAATGCCATTACTGTTACCTGCTCCCTTTCTATCATAGGAAATACTTCATCTGGGCTTGAGGTTTTACAAAGTACTACTTTTCCTCCTGATAATAGAGTACCTAATACCCCTGGACTGCAAAATGGAAAATCATGTGCTATTGGTAAAAAAGCAAGATAAACACTTGTCTCATCTAATCCACATCTAACAGCACTGGCTTTAGCATTATACATATATGCTGAATGAATCTTGGGTATTAGTTTGGGCTTTCCTGTTGTTGTTCCTCCTGATAATAAGAATAGTGCAGTTTTTTTATAGGAAGGTTCATCTTCAATATCAGAAGGTTCTATGAACAAATCATTAAGGTTGATGTAATCTCCTGCTTGTCCGTCTGTTATAATCAATTTTAAACAAGGATATTTCTTACTCATTTTTTCTGCCATAACTGAATAATCAAATCCTAAGAAATCAGTAGGTATGATATAAGCTACAGGCTTAGCAATATTAAAGACTCCATTAAGTTCTGATTCCCTATGGGCTGGCAATGAAAAAACAGGTCTTGCACCTATACGAAATAGTGCGAAGCATGTTATAACGAAAGCAATTGAATTAGGTAGTTGAACCACAACATTATCCCCTTTTCCTATTCCTGTTTTATAGAATCCTGCTGCTAATTCATAGACTTTCTGATTCAATTCCCTATAGGTTATTCTTTTGTCTTCTTCAACTAATGCTATCTTATCACCATATTTTTCTGTCCAGTTTTCAAGATGCTCTCCCATTGTAAAAGGTTCATAATACCCCTGTTTTTCATATGTATCATAAATATCATTAAAATTCATCATAATACCCCTTCCTCATAACAATCTTTCTGGAATTCCAAAATGTATTCAAAATCGGCTAATCCATATATCTTATTGAGTACTAATCCACTCTCTTGGCAGATATCAACCAACTCATTTTCAGTTCTCTCTTTTCCTCCACACATTGACCATATATGCAGGTCACTCATATACAAATATAGATTCTTCTTCTCAATCTTTTCTGGAATTATCTTTTCAATTATAAGTAGTCTTGAATGTTCATCCATATTGTTTTTTACATTTTTCAATATATTAATGGCATCTTCGTCTTCCCAATCATGAATGATTCTAGATAGAATGAATATATCTCCTTGTATATTTAATTCTACAAAGAAGTCACCAGAAACAAATCTGCATCTATTGGAAAGACTATGGCTACCAACGTTTTCTTCAGCTTCTTTTCTTACATGCTCCAGGTCAATTATTGTCCCTGAACTATTATGATAAGATAATAAAAATTTACTTATGATATCTCCTGCTCCTCCTCCAATATCAACAATCTTCAATTTATCATCTTTATTATATTGTTGTTCCAAGTATGGACTTAGATTCATGTTCCTACTTGAACTTCTCATCATCAAATTAAAATTATCAAATTTACCATCATCTAAAGCTTGGGCATCAAAAAATTCATTTTTACTCACTAATTTGAATGGGTATATATTTTTTGATAATGCCTCATACATATATGACCAACATGTCATACACTCTCTACCGTTGAATAAAACAAATCCTTTTAATGATTTTTCGTCATATTCGGATAACTTTTGACCTAATCTAGAAAGACTTAATAATTCATCTTCTTCATTAATAAAACTATTAGCTACTAGAGGTCTAATCAACCTATATGTCTTATCTCTTGATATGTTTATTTTCTCACTCAAATCATTAATACTCATATCTTCATTATATAAATAATCAAATATATTAAGTTCACATGAAATATACATCAAATAAGCAGTGTAATAGCCTTGTATCTTAGATATAATGATATTTTCTTCTAATTCCATAATAGTCTCCTTTTTAGTTTGTTTATGACAAAGGTTCTGTAACTAACTTAGCTAAATGAGGTACGTTCTTCTCATCTTCTATACAACTAATATGATCTCCATCTATTTTAGTGACTTCAAATTCTCCTAAACAGAATTGTTTCCAAAAATCCAAAGACCTCTCACTAGAATTAGCTAGATACTGGAAATCTTCACGAGCTAATAAAAATCTTACATCACCCATATAGATTGAAGGTTCAAATTGTGCTGCTTTGAAGCTTTGACAATAAATATTAAACATACCCATTGCCATATTCACAGGTACATTCTCCCCTGTTATCTTATGCATTGCCTCTACATAATCCCTGAATCTTTCTTCTTTTGTCAATGTACTTAGCTTTCTAAATAAATTACTGACTTTCGTGATTTTGTCATCCCCATCCAAATTACACAAAGCATTTTTTGGAATATTATCCCTATGCTTTTCAAATAATCTTTTGAATGTATAATCCAGTTCATCTATAGTAATCTCATCATAGACCTGTGGCAGGGTAATATAAAAATTAGTTATGAATATTGATTCTAAAAACAGTTCGTCTTTTATATCAGCTTGTACTGGATGACTGTCAATTAAGACCAAATCAACAATATTTACATTATTTTCAGCCAAGCGTTTAGCCACTTCCACCGCTATTAAACCACCTAGGCAATATCCAATAATCTGTACATCATTATTGTCATATTCCATAATTCTTTCAACATAATCATCAGCAATATTTTCTATGAGTTCCTCTGGGTTTATTGAAGAATATTTATCTGCATCTTTAACTGCGATTCCTATAACAGTACCTATATCTTCCTTCACAAGATGCTTTATAAGATATCTGAAACAGTTCATAGTTCCAAGTCCAGCATGTAAAATAATTCTAAGAGGTCCATTTTCATTTTTGCTATACTCAATGATTGAAGCATTACTAGAATCATTGGATGAATCATCTATTTGTTCTTCACCAGTTCCTTGTTGTCTAACGAATTTGGCAAGGGAATCAATACTTGGATAATTCAACAATTGACGTAGTAGAGCATCATAAGGTATATCTTTGTTAATGGCTAATAGTTCTTCGTGTAAAATACCAGCAGCTTGTGCCATTATGAGAGAATCGGCTCCATAGTCATAAAAATCATCTTCCTTACCTATCTCCACTACTTCTAAGACACTTTCCATAATTGTTTTTAGTTTTAATTCCAATTGGTCAAATACTTCTTCCTTATTCTCTTTATCATCATGAGATACATTTTGCATTTTGATACTAAGCAGTTTTTTACGGTCAACCTTCCCATTTTGAGTTAAAGGGAAAATAGATAATATTGAAATAGAAGTTGGTATCATATACTCAGGTATATATGAAGCTAAGTATTCTTTTAACTCATCTTCTGTGACTTTCGGTGATTTTTGATTATCGTCCAGCATGACAAATCCATATAATTGATTTTTGTTCTCTGTACCAACTATTACAACCGCTGATTTAACCTTCTCATGTCTATTCAAAGCCGATTCAATTTCTCCTAATTCAATTCTATGTCCTCTAATCTTGACTTGAGCATCTTTTCGTCCTAAGAATTCAATTTCTCCGCCAGGAAGGTATCTACCATAATCGCCAGTACGATATATTTTATCTTTTTCATGTATTATGAAACTATTGGCAGTTATCTCTTTCTGCCCTAGGTATCCTTTTGATAAACCTTGTCCCATGATTCCTAGTTCTCCTTCAACTAATACAGGACAATCTCTTAGCATAGAATCAAAAACTTTAAATTGTTGGTTAGCTAGAGGTCTGCCATATGGTATACTTTTATAAGATTTATCACTATCGTCATATACGTGGTATATTGACCATATGGAAGCTTCTGTAGCACCACCCATACATATGATATCTGCATTAGGCATTTTATTTTTAATTCTATCTGGTAGATTTACACCGATCCAATCTCCAGATAAAAATATTTTTTCCATAGAATCGAGGCTATAATTAGATACTTCCAAGTAATTAACCAGCATCTCCATAATCGCAGGAACAGTATTCCACATAGTTATATTATTTTCTGATATTAATGAGTACCAATAAGAAGGATCATTTAATTTACTATCCATAGGATATATTATCTTTCCTCCAACACTTAATAACCCGAAAATATCATAAACAGATAAATCAAAGCTAAGTTTTGATATTCCTATAATAGAATCATCGCTGGTAACCTTGAATCTATCATTTATATCATTTATAGTATTCAGGGCAGCTTTATGACTGATAGTAACACCTTTTGGCACACCTGTAGAGCCAGAAGTAAATATAATGTATGCTGTGTTATTTGAATCACCTGTAAATCTATTAAACTCTTCATTCCTAGGTTCTAATTTATCAACTTCAATAACTTTATAGTTATCATCTATTTTTATACTTGACGATGACGTCATAAGTACAATGTCAGAAGATGATTGTTCAATTATTGATTCAATCCTTGATACAGGTTGTTTATTGGATATTGGTACATAGATACCTCCAATATTCAATATCCCTAGGACACTTGCTACTTGATAAATGGATTTTTCCATTACTATAGCTATCTTGTCCTGTGGTTTACAACCTGCGTCTAATAGATAAGCTGATATAGTATCGCTTAATCTTATTAACTCTCTATAGGTTATTGAATTATTTCCATCTTTGACAGCTATATTATCCGGTGTTAATTCTGCTTGTTCAAATATTTGCTGGTGCAGTAATTTATCTGGCAAAATCTTGGATGTATCATTAACAATTTTTCTTTCGTTTTGCTGCCATAATGGAAGTTTCACAATATCTTTTTCATTCCAGGTTTCTTTCATTTCTATTAATCTATTCAATAATTCTTCAAAAGAATTAAACATATCCTTAATCATGTTTTGGGGGAATATCTTATCCCTCACATCCCAATTTATTCTAAGCCCATTCTCATCATCCATAGCTTGACAATCAATGAATACCTGTGGCGTTTGTGAAATACCATTTTCATTAACCTCTATTTTGGATGAAGCTACATTAGTGGATTCACTTCCTATGGCACTAGTAAAAATGATGGGCATCAGTTCTTTATTGCTATGTCTCCTTGCTAATTCTCTAATTACTTCTACTCCTGAAAATAATTTGTGGTCTAAGTCATCGAATAAACGTTTTTGAATGTCCTTTGCGTATTCTATAAATGTCTTGATGTCATTAAGGTTAATTTCCAATAAGTTGATAGTTGTAAAATCACCAACAATATCATTGACTTGTGGGTGTATAGGCATTCTATTCAACAATGTAAGATTAAGACAGAATCTACTTTCCGTACTCCATCTTTCTATTATGAGTGCAAATGCAGTTAAAACAGTTGCTGTAGGTGTCAATCCTTTTTTCTTTACAAAGTCTTTTAATATATTCCATTTATCTTGTTTTATATGTAAAGTATGTCTCTCGAACTTTACTTTTTCATTTTTCTCATTAACCAATATTGGTAATTTAGGTGCTGAAGGTAGAGTATCTACTCTTTGCATCCAATAATTTTTATCTTCAATATACTGTTTTGATTTTTTTAGCTTGTCGGCAGCTAATATATAATCTCTGAATGTGAGCTCTAATTTAGGAAGTTCTTCATCTATATTCCTATTCAATATATCAAATTCATTCAACAACAATCTAATGCTTGTCCAATCTGCTATTATGAATTCAATAGAGAAATGCATTATGTATTTATTGTTAGTCTTAGTAAGTTGTATATCGAATAATGGCCATTTCTCAATATCGTATACCCTATTACCCATGTTTTGCCGTATTTCATTCATTTTTTCTGTAAGCACACTTTCATCTTGTCCACTATAATCGTTATAGATTATTTCAAAATCATCTACTTCTTTCTGAATGTATTGATTACCACTTTTATCAAATTTCACACGTAACATATCATGCCGTTCAATCAATCTATTCCATATTTCTTCTGTCTTCTTCGGTTCTAATTGATCATATTCCAATTCCAGATATATATGGCATGCCACTCCACCATATTCAAAACTATCACTACGTCCTAACAGATATGCAGATTGTATATCAGTACAAGGAAAGGGCTCATACCTTGACTTTATGTCAGGAACTATTTTTATGGTCTCATTTTCTGTTAGTATATCTATTATCTTTTCCTTATTCTCTTTTAACATATTTAATTCATCTTTGCTGATACTGCCCTTTGGAGCTTTGAAGTGTAATTTATCATCTTCCATCCAAAGAGAAATACCTTTTACATATAAATCTTCTAAAAACTTTTCTATACTTATTTCCATATATATTCCTCCTGTTAATCTAACGAAACTATTTTTGCTCCATGCAATCTATTACCATCCAATTTATTCTTAATCCCTTTAATTCCTATTTCAATTATGTTCGTATGTTCAGAAGGCACTAATATTATTTTCTTATCATCACCAGTCAACAATTCTAATTTATCTCTGTTTTTATCATTAACTCCAACTTTGACCCATTCAATTTCTTTTGCACCATTTTTGTGCTTAACTTTTTTAATGGTATTCTTTATGTGATAATCGGAAGTTATAAAAGGTAATTCAACTGGGTCTGTAACAAAATATCCGAATTTTAATTTTTGTCCGTCTGGCTGTGTTCTATGACCTTTAATAACTCTTGATACTGAAATATTCTTATTTTTTACGTGATTTCTAATATTACCTATATTTTCTAAGGATGCTGCTTCATTATCACTTTTCAAGTTAAAATCGCACCAGCCTTCATTTGATCTACACCAATATTTCCAGCGTCTTTTTGCACTGCTTCCATAAAAAACACCAAAAACTGATGCAGCGTAATAAGCTATATCAGGCATTAAAAAAAGTTCAATGACAGGTCCATTCTCAAAATATATGAATGCATTACTTGCCCGCTCTGGATCAGCTCCCCAGCAAACAGTAAATCCTAATTCTTTAAAGTCATTTACAGCTTTTTGTAAATCTGTGACTTTGCATTGTAATTGATTAATTTTTAACATATTTACTCCTTTTTAACTATAAATAGATTTTGACCAAAATGTTTTAGAACATTATCATCATTCGGCAAAACATCTTCAATCAGAAAATTATTTTCCTCTAAGATGCTTCTCCACTGTTTAACAGTCAAGAATGTTGTTTTCGTATTATTTCTATCATCATTTGGTGATTCCATCATGAATACTTGTGATATGAGCATTTCAACAAATTCTTTTGTTGGTTCTATTATCAATAAGTAACCGCCTTTTCTCATGGTTCTTTGGAAGTTATTAAGTGTGTATTTCATATTACGAACATTGTTGAGAACACCATTGGCTATTATAATATCCTTACTTCCAATATTGATTCCTTGTTCTTTTAAATCAGTATCTATATCAATAACTTGATAATCCATATTGCAATAACTGCTGAAATATTTTTTTGCATTAGAAATAAAATAATTAGATATATCAGTGAATTGATAGAAGAAACTATTATTATTCCTTTTACTCATTTCCTCAAGTACTACCTTGGAAGTTGCTCCCGTTCCTGCTCCTACTTCCAAAATATTAATAGTATCTTTCTTACCATCCATAATTTCCATTACTTTTTTTGCTATTTTCCCATTTAGATATTTGGCTATTATTGTTTCACTATATAATGCATCAGCATAATCCATACGGCCTTTGGGAAATAATAAAAAAGTCGGATTCATCTCATCATTCAGAAACTGGGCAAGATTATTTGCATTGCTTTCAAAATAATCTACAACCAGTTTAGGGCATATTTTATTACTTGATATATAATTAACATTTTTCCAATAATTTTCCATATCATTCTTGGTTATTCTATTATTCCTATAGATGAATTCATTGTTAATTACATCAACATATTTTTTATCATGCAATACTCTTAACCATCTTTTTATCACCTTATTATATTTTGGTGACATCTTGATCAGAGTTAGTATATCTTCTTCTGTATAATGAACATTGGGCAATAAAGCGTTGTATGACTGTAATGTATACAACATAGATATTATAGATGCTTCATCCAAGCTGTCTATGTAATTGATAATATCCTTTTCTGTGACTCTATTCGTAGATTCACTATCCGTATTTTCAAATATGTATGGGTCAACCCATTCATTGCTACTTTGGTGGTTTAACTCTGGATACCCTAATTCTTTTGTTAACTGCTGCCATTGTTTTGCATATAGAATCATTTGCTGCATATTACACAAATCATATTTCTTTTCTGATTCACCCAAAATCATGCTTCTCATTTCCTGTATATCTTCTGCTATGGCTTTTGGCCATAACTCAGATAGTATCACATCATATGAAGGAGTTTTTTCATCTCCAATAATATGAGTGCTTTCATTCAAAAGCTCCCTAGGATATTTTGTAAACCTATCCTTTGGTTCTATATCCAGAGTAGGCAATTTCAGAATGGGCTGCCATATAACAGGACCATGAGTATCAGTAAGTGTTAATCTCCCACCTTGAACGTCTATGGAGAATCTATGGAATTCTCTTATGTAGCTATCTGGCTCATTTACATTAAGTTCATTATTTGCCTTTAATAGAAAAGGTATTTTACCTATGGTTCCTGATATTATCTGATATATACCTAATCCTTTGGTGCAACAAACAACTTTTATAGGACTTATGCTTGGTAATAGTTTAGATAGGATATGTACCATTGGAAAAAGAACTCTTGTGGAGCATTGTATCTCTATATACTGGGGTTTCTGTATTTTAAAGAGTTCTTTTGTACAATCCATGTATTTTTTCACAGAAGGAAGATTTGCATACAAATCTCCAACTTTGAAAAATACATTATGTTCTTTAGCAGTTTTCATGCACTTTGCTATATTCTTATGGCAAACAGGGTGTTCAAGAATTACATTTATTTTTCTCTGTAGAAATTCTATTGCTAAATCAACACCTTGACCACCCATGATTTCAGATTTTACAACAATACATGCTAAGTCAATATCACTAGGAATCTCTTTTATATCTGTATATAAATCAACTCCATAATACTTGGCACATTCTTTTGATTTCTCACTACCATTAGATAAAATACCAATCAACTTTACTTCATCTTTTATAAGTTGTAATGCTTCCAAATAAAATTGTCCGAATCCTACTCCACACACTATTGTTTTTATTACTTTTGTCTGGTGCATATTGACTCCTTCCTATTTTAGATAATTGTTATGCAATACCTGCTTTTAGAAAATGCTTATGTAACATCTTTCTTCCCCATAGACAACCTAATACAGATGTGATTATTGTTAAGATACTTAATATTATCATTAATTCTGGGGTCATTATCTCTATGCATTTTTGTGCGACTGGTAAAGATTGACTGCCTTTTTTAGCATATAACTCAATATATTCTTCCTGCATATATATGAAAGGATAATATTCACCAAGTGCCAATCCTAACATATAAGATGCATATCCTAAGGCAATAGATATGAATTTTTTTCTACCTAGAACGTTATAGATTATCTCTCCAATTATTCCGCCTGCCAATGTAGTTATAAACATACTGCCGCCAGGTGCCATATTAAAAAGCACAAGTCCTAATAGTGCACTGCTAATTATAAATATCCCTCTCATAGGTGCTTTCGTTATCATCAACATAAAAATCAATCCACCAATTGTTGATAGGATCAATGGCAATACAATCAATATAGGTGGGAAAAATCCTATTGTACAAGCTATAGCTCCAAACACTACTATGAGTAGAGCATTAAATATCCCTATTGTTATTAGATCTTTTACTTTACTGTTCTTTTGGGTATTATTCATGCTAAATTCTCCTTTTTATAATTATTTTTTTCTTTATTTATATTAAAATAATTGATTGTTTTATCATCATTGAATTTTAATACCGTATTGAATGTAAGATTAGCAAATTCTTCATCATGGGTAATCACAAAGATACATCTATTATTATTCGATATTTTCCTTATTGCACTACTGACTTGTTTCATGTTAGCAGCATCTAATCCACTTGTAGGTTCATCAAAAAATAGTAACCTAGAATCTTTCATACAAGCCATGGCTATAGCTAATCTTTGTTTTTGACCGCCAGAAAGAGAGGCTGGATGTCTTTCAATATATTTTTCCAGATTAAAATAACTAAGATATTCTTTTGCTTTGTCCCTTATCTCTTTAGAATCTGGCAATCCAATAATCATTTCCTCCAGGACACTAGGAGCAAACAGTTGGTAATCTACGTCCTGCATGACATAAGTTGAATTCTTGATTCGTACACGTTTTGATGCTTTCTTTGCATCTATATATATTTCACCTTTATTAGGTTTTTCAAGTCCCATCAATACTTTTAATAAAGTACTTTTACCAACTCCATTTTTCCCAAGTATACCTATTACGTCTCCACCATATGAATCAAATGAAACATTGTCAAAGATATACTTTCCTCCTCTATATCTAAAAGATAAATTATCAACTTTCAATAGAGGATTAGCTCTGATTGATTTGGAGTTTCTATCGTATTTTATTAACTCTATAGGACTTATATATAATTGTCTCAGATCTTTTTTATCAAGCCAAAGGGAGGATTTTTTTACAAAATCTTTTCCATCTATTATTTCTTTTATACCCCCATTTTCCATATACACAACTCTATCCGCCAGGTCTTTTAGATAATTGAGTCTATGCTCTGATATTATGATTGTGTGACCCTTTTCTTTTAATTTTCTTAGTACTTCACCTAGTTGTTTTGTTCCCTCAGAATCCAGATTAGAGGACGGTTCATCCAACACATATATCAACGCTCCAAGAGTATATACAGAAGCAACAGCAATCTTTTGTTTTTCTCCGCTGGATAAGTTTAAAAGCTGTTTATCTATTAGTTTATTAAGCTTAAGGTCTTCAACAGATTTTATTATATTCTCTTGAATGATTTCAGAATCAATTCCATAATTCTCACTTGAAAATGGAATTTCAGTCTTTACATGTAGAGTAAAAAATTGTGAACGGGGGTCTTGAAAGACAGACCCTACCTCACGTGAAATCTCTCTTATTCCATCTTTGCTTAAATCATAGTTCTTGACCTTAGCTTTCCCCCTAAATTCTCCATTATAGAAATTAGGAATTAATCCATTGACACATCTTGTTAAAGTAGTTTTTCCACACCCGCTTTTTCCTGTAAGTACAATAAATTCTCCTTTTTTTATAGAAAGATTAATATCTGATAATGCTTGTTCATCGCTTCCTTCGTATTTAAAATATAAATGTCTGTAGTCAATAACTGTCTGGTTCTTTTCCAACATAATATACTCCTTAATAATTCATTATTATCAATCACAATAATATATAATTCTTGTCAATAAAAATAATTAAAACCGCTATACATATAAAAGCAATACAATAACACCCGTCAACAAGTTGAAATCTCACTTTTGTGGTGCAAGTTCTATTATTATCAAGGTCTAATCCCTTGCAAAGTGTAGCCGCTGACAACTCGTCAGCTATTTTTGCACTTCTTATTAATAAAGGCATCATAAAATTTTCAATCATTTTCATTGGGTGCATTATAAATCCTATAAAAGAAGTATTTAACCCTCTCATTTTAAGACTGATCCTGACCAGACTTATTTCTTCTGTAATTGTAGGTGCATATCTATACACCACAGCTAGTGGAATAATAAATGTCTTAGGTATTTTCATATGTTCTAGAGCAGTTATCATCTCATTCATATAGTTCTTATTGAACATGATGAAACAAACTATATATATAGGTATTACATGCAGCAGCAAAATAATTATCATTGATATAACCATACTTATAGAATAGGTTGGTATAAGGGTTAAAGCTCTTCTAGCAATAATTAATATATTATAAGCCACAAAAAAATGGATGGCTTTTTTCTTCATCTTCTGACTAAACATCAATATGTCTAAAATAAGAAACAATACATATACCATAGCCAGTTGAAAAAGCATACAACTTAATACAGATACCACTATAACCAAAAATATTAATACACGAGGATCGGGTTTTGATGTTTTAAAGTCCATTCTATTCATTGTATCTATCCTTCATCTATACTATACTCCATCCTTCAGCTTTCTCACGTATGGATAAGAAATTCTTATAGATACCTTCCTCATCCAATAACTTGTCATGACTTCCTTTTTGTACTATTTCGCCATTATCTACAACTAATATCTGATCTGCATTTTGGATAGTAGCTAGTCTGTGTGCTATTGTTATCATGGTTTTCCCTTCTACAAGTGAACTTATCGCCCTCTGAATCTCATATTCATTTTCAGGATCGACACTTGCAGTAGCTTCATCTAAGATTACTATAGGAGCATCTTTCAATATGGCCCTAGCAATAGAAATCCTTTGTTTCTCTCCACCTGATAATGTTGAACCGGCATCCCCTATAATTGTGTCATATTTATCTGGTAGACTCATGATAAAATCATGGCATCTAGCTTTTTTAGCTGCTTTTATGATATCTTTTTTACCTGCACTAGGATTACCGAACTTAATATTGTTATAGATTGTATCGTGGAACAAATATACATTTTGAAACACCATACTGATGTTTTTCAATAGACTTTCACACTTCATATCCTTGATATTTTGTCCACCTATGGTTATTATCCCCTTGTTTACATCATAGAATCTAGCTATCAAATTACATATTGTTGTTTTACCGCTGCCAGAAGCTCCTATAATTGCTGTAGTGGATTTTTGAGGGATATGAAAAGATACATTCTTCAATATCTCATTCTTGTCATATGCAAAGATCACATTGTCAAACTCTATATCATATGAGGATAATTCTTTGTTTACACCGTCTTCATCAATATACTCGGCATGATTTATTTTATCCAATTTATCCATTGTCTCATCTATTATTTCCAATACGTGTGTGGCATTATTGATACCTTCAACATTACCAAAAATAACAAAGGAGAACATTACCATCATAAGCATTGTTGGCATATCCATTGTTCCATTATTAGCCATTAATGCAGCCACACAAACTATAGCTATAGATGCTATTTTAAGAGATATTACATGAAAACTATTATATACAGTGAATTCCTTTTCTATCTTTATATTGATATCTTTACTCTTTTTATAAGCATCTTCTATCCCTTTTCTTGATACACCTTCTTGTTTGAAAGCTTTTACAATGGGAATTCCTCTTATATACTCAATTGTAGCTGCAATCATTGATTCTTGAGCAAATTGGTGTTCTGGTGCATTTTTATCACTTTTATTGCCTAACAATTTTAAGAAAAAAGCTGATAACAAAACTCCAGCAAGACATATCAAACCAATCTCGATCTTGTAAAATAACATGCACAATATCATTGTAAAAACACAAATATATCCATTAACCACAGTATCTATCATTTTCATTCCATACATCTCTACAAATGAAAGATCGGTTGTAACTGATGCTGCTATTTCTCCAGCATTATGGGTATCAAAGAATCCTAATGATACTCTTTTCAATATATTACCTATCTCGATTCTTTGATCTGCAGTAACTTCATAACCAACACTTTCCTGAGATTTTGCTTTTAGATAAGAAAACAAGAACCTACCTAATAAAGCAATAATCATGAAACCTAGTAGATACAGAACATAATCAGTAGTTAGTTTTTTTGTCCCATTCATATCTTCAATAACAAGATTTAATCCAATGGCAGTTCCCATGATAGGCATTGCAATGAATAATGAATTGAAGAAAGAATATACAAATCCTCTATATATACGTTTTTTTCTATTTCCTGTCCATCTAATTATTCTTTTTATTGATCTAAACACTTAATTGCACCTCACTATCATTTGATTTACTACTGCTTGCAGCCCAATGTTTACTTCCAATATGGGCATCCCACATATTTTTGTACATACTTGATTTATGCAATAGGTCTTCATGGGTACCTATTTCTTTGATTTTACCATTATCAAGAATAACAATATTATCTGCATTCTTAATGGTTGATAGTCTATGAGCAATAACCAAAAGTGTTTTACCTTTTGTTAGTTCCGCTATTGATTTTTGTATTTTGTCTTCATTTTCTGGATCAGTGAAAGCTGTAGCTTCATCAAGAATAATAATTGGGGAATTTTTAAGTATTGCTCTAGCTATAGCTATTCTCTGTTTTTCACCACCTGAAAGTTTTCCTCCTGCTTCTCCAGCAGTAGTATCATATTTGTTATCAAGTTTTTCAATGAATTCATGACAACAAGCTGCTTTTGATGCTCGAATTACCTCTTCATCAGATGCACTAATGTTTCCTAATCTAATATTTTCCATTAAAGAGCAGTTGAACAGGAAATTATCCTGTGTCACATAGCTTATTGAATCCATCAACTGATCTATTGGGATATCTTTAATATCAACTCCGCCTATTTTTATTTCTCCTTTGGTTACATCCCAGAATCTTACAAGCATTCTTGCTATTGTGGATTTCCCACTTCCAGAAGCTCCTACAAAAGCTGTAAATTGACCCTCTCGTAGATTAAGATTAATATCTGTCAATGCACTTTTGTTCTCAACATCAGCTTTTTCATCATCATTATAAGAAAAAGATACATTATTGAACTCAATATTATAGGAATTCAATTTTATTTCTTTTGAAGCATTTGGTAATTCATCTATACCCACATATTCATAGGTGTCTCTCAAAGCAAATTGTATAGCTTTCAAATCATTTACAAGTATAGTAAAGTTAGTAAGTGCGCCAACTATTCCAAGTGACAGTAATAAGCACATTGTCAATTCAGCTGGACCTAGCGAACCTTTTATATATAAATACAAACCAATAGGTAATGTTCCAAGTAGAGATGTTGGTAATGCAGAACTGGCGAAATTAATTAACTTCCAAGTACTTCGAAACCAATCCAATGTATAATCTTTGAATTCTTTTACTGCTGATTCAAATTTTTCATATGATTTTGCTGATTGATTGAAGGCTTTTATTACTTGAATTCCTTCTATATACTCTACAATTACACCATTGACATAATTACTTGATTCCATGTAATCATCGTATTTTTCATTATATGTTTTCATGACTATTCCATAAGCGATACCTCCAATGAAAACAGAAATCAATGATGCCAATGCCATTCTCCAATCAATGATTATGAGATATATTAATACACATATGGATAATACAAGATTGGAAAGGCTCTCTGGAATCATATGTGCCAATGGAAGTTCTATAGTTTCAACTCTATCAACGATAGTATTTTTTATTTTTCCTGCTGATTCATTGAGAACTACTCCTAATGGTACTTTCATTAACTTATCACATATAGATAGCCTGATACTCTCCAATATCCTATAAGCAGATATGTGTGATAAAACTGTAGAGAATCCATGAAATGCAACCTTTACTACATATCCTGCTAATCCAATTCCCGACCAGAATATTATGTTATCCACTGTTTGAGCTCCATCAAAGAATAATATGAAAATACGATAAACTGCCATATAAGGAACTATTCCTCCAAATACACTTATGATGGCAAATAATACCGAAACTACTAATTTTACTTTGCATTCTTTTGCATAAAATGAAACGATACTTAACCAATTTTTTTTCTTCATTCATATCCCTCTATCTTTTATTTGTTTAGATAACTTGTGTCTAATCTATAGATTGTAAACAAAGGTGTAATAGTTTTTATAATATATCTAATTGAATCTTTACGTAAATACCTCCTTAATTTGTGAATATTATTTTTCGAAAATGAAAATTTTGATATAGCAGTTATTTGTTTAATTAATTAGAATATATCATAACCAGTATAATCCAATTGATAATGATAGTCAATATTAATTTTAAGAATTGAATTAAATTTTCATTAAATTAACAAAAAGCCTTTATTAATGAATTAAATATATTACATAAAAAAAAGATGTTGAAATATCAACATCTTATATATTCTATTATTAATTTATTTGAAATTCACTTGATAATCCATCAAAATGTATGATATCACCTGTCCATCCATTTTTATATGCACCATGGTGAAGAATTCTGTATGTTCCTGGCAAAGTATCGTTAGGTATTGTCCATTCTACTTTTGCTAGAGAACTACCCCATACTGGATCTTTTCTTATCCATCTGTATTTAGTCTCCCAATCCCAATCATTAGCGATTGTTACCCATTGATTATCAACTCGTTTTTGTACTTCTAGATAAGTTGATTGAGTTTTTAGATCATTCTTGGGATGACCAGTCCAGAAGGAAACAGATACATCATCACCAATGTTGTAAGAAGAGTTTACGTCTTCTTCAACTTCTCCAAAATCCTTACCTATAGGAACATTATCCAGTACAACTCCTGTTTGAAAACACATTTGTTCGTCTTTCAAATCTCTAGGTGTAGGACCTGGTTCAGTTGCTACATTATTCTTCATGTCATTAGTTATTTTGTGGAATTCTTGTAAATAGCTTGGTAATGTCCATTTTCCAAAATGAGTGGACGCTCCTTCGTAATGCTGTACATCATATTCTTCCTGGGTAGCTACGTAACCACTATAGGCATTGGAGAGTCCTGCTAAAACAACGGTATGGTCTATATTAGAATCTTTGTCCATAGTCTGCTTGACTATTCTTTTTAGCCTTCTACCAGACATAGAGGTGAATTCAGCTGGAACTGCCACTAAGATTAATTGACCTATTTTCATAATCTGTATAGGCAATATTTCTGGAGTCCAAGGATAAGGTTCTCCTTTTCCAGTGGCAAAAAGTATTGGTTTTGGATAGTGCTGTTCCCATAGTTCTGGATATTTCAATCCATTGACAGTATTGATTTCCGGAATTATATTCAAAAAATGTTGAGCAGTCTTTACTAGGTTGCATCCCTCATCTATTGGATAATCATCTGCAGTCATTCCCTCATGGAACATATCTATATTACTAGGACCATCCTCTGCTCCACAAGCAAATGAATATCCTATAGCAGCATCATAGGTCAACTTATGGTCTGATTCTGTTATTTCATTTGGCAGTTCGCTATTGCACTTATAACTAGTATACTCTGGAGCTACACTTATGTTGGAAAAATCTATGTATTTATGTCTATAATCAATGTTACCACTTACAATAGTATTTGCAGAATTACTTAGTTCAAGTCCCTTCAAGTATTGCTGTTCTCCTGCAAATTTCGTACTTTCAAAATCATTATCTCCATATCCTAGTTCTCCGCCATGAATATTCGGAGATACATCACCACAATCACTTTGGGCAAATGCAGCTACAAATGTTTTATCTGCCATATAATCAGTACCCATAGTTTTTTCATATAGATATGATGCATATCCTTTATTATCACTGGATATATAATGATTTGTATTACCCATAGATGTTGGATGTATTGGGAACCAATTTATTATTCCCAATAAGTCTCCATTACTGTTTTTGAAATTAAGCATTACCATGTCCCTATCAATATCATCTGTAAAAATATTTCTCTCATCTTCATCATTGTTATTATAGGCTACAATAGACCTATTGATACTTGTCCCATTAAGAGTAGAAGAATTAATCTCAATATAACCTGTTTCAAGGTTATTATGAGCTCTTACTATAGAATTATATACACCATCTACTATACAGTCATAATTTTCTTCAATGTAACCATATGCTGAAATATTATATAAAGCATAATGAGAATGACCTGCTGGACCACAATGAGTATGAGTAGCACTTAACATAACGTTTTCATCTCTATATAAATCACCATATGTCTCCTGCAATTTCCTCATTACGCCCTGTTTGACTCCCTGAAAAAGTTGTCCCAAATCTGCACTAACAAACACAGTTCTCTTATTATCGGTGTTATCAGCAACTATAAATGCCCTTGACCGAAGTCTAAGATGAATCCCTTCTGTTATTTGTTCATTGCTGGCATAACCCATCATTACTACTTCTGCGGCTGGTCCTGTGATATCGTAAATACCTGTCCCAACATAAAAGTTTGCATTGTCTTGTGCATATGTAACATTACGTGTAGGTATTGCAAGCAAGGATATAGCGCATAATAGGCATAAAAACTTTCTGAATCCTCTTAACATATAAATCTCCTCCTTGTCCTAGTAATATAATATATTCATATATATTGTTCTTTATGAATATACCTTATATTCAAGGAGTTAATAAAATATGACTTATTTCAGTTTATAATTCCATAAATATATCTATCAATTCCACTTACCTTAAAAAGCAAATGTATCCTAGTGATTTATTACATAATAAAAAGACTTGGAGATTTTATTCCCAAGTCTTCTTATGTTAATCATAGTCATTTATGTGATTGTTGTAATCCTTTATGTAATTGTTGATTATTAAATATAGTCATAGTCATCAGGCACAGTGAAACTACCTTTAAATAGATTGAGTACAATACATATGATACCCATTATTAGGTAACCGTAGAAATAAGGGTTCAAGCTTATTCCCAAGGATGGTGAATGAATAAAACCAACGAGAGCCAATGCAGCTGCCACCAATCCAACATAACCCGCTTTATCCAAGCGTTTATCAATTATAAAAGCAGTGATAGCCGCCCATAACATACCAGTCAAAATAGCTCCATATTTTAGTTCTGTTACTCCTGCCCACATTACCCCTTCATTAGTCAGAGCCGAAGCAATCTCTGGTGTAACCTCATAAATACCTTGGGAGGATAACGCTAATGTTACCTCAGTATATATGTAATCAGCAATATGTGGTATGAATGCAACAACAACTGCTGCACCATGTCTGAATGGTCTAGCTTCTCTAAATGCCTGTACGATAATAGTTATTGAACACCAAACAAATGTGATTGCTGCAATTACAGGAGGCATTATAGAATTAATGAATGCATAAGCTCCAAAGATACCAGCAGCTCCTAATATCAGTCCAGATATCCAAGAATATCCAGAACCTGCTTTACCTTTTTTTAGTCCAGGATGACCAAGCCATACAGTGTTAGGAACAACGCCACCAAAAATAGCTGATAACATAGTCATTGAACCATCAGCAATCTGAGCTTCACGGACATTATATTTATCACCTGCGGCTATTGCAGATTCAACATTATCCATTGTCTCTATGAAGTTATATATTTGAATAGGTATAATAACTGCAAGGTATGGTCCTATAAGCTTCATACCATTTATAACCGCCTTTACTCCATCTACAGGATTAGTAAGCGTAAATCCAAAACCACTTACATCCGGTTTTACACGACCTAATACAATAGCATAGAGTATACCTCCGACAACAGCTACAAGTAACGCAGGTATCTTTTTAGGAAATACATATCCACCAATTAATCCAATGATGGCAATTATCAATACAGGCATTCCAAGGATTGGATCAGCATATACATCATAGAATCCTTTGTTGATCATCCATACTAGCGCAATACCACCAACTGTTCCAAGTAAAGCCGCACGTGGCAAGAACTTTCTTAGCCATGGTCCAACAAAACTACCTAAAGCTTCAATTACTCCTCCTAAAAATGTTGCCGCAACTGCTACCATCCATACTTTTTCTGGATCACCGATAGCATAGTTAAGGGGTGCGATAACTCCCCATAAGTAAACAAACATTGCTGGAGTAGATACTCCTGAAGGAAGTGCTGTTACATCTGATCGTCCTTCATTTTTTGCCAGTCTGTTAGCCATCCATGCATAATAGAAACCTGAACCCATAAGTCCAATGGACATACCTGGAATGACTCTTCCAAATACTAGATACTCAGGCCATTCAAATACGTATAGCAACACACCGATTACAATGATGTAGTTAACTATATTGCCAGCTAAAGTATAGGCAATACCACCAATGTCACCACTTCTAAATAAAGGTAATTTTCTCTCTTTCACTTTGTAGTCTCCTTTTCATGTTATTGTAATGACTTTATAGAAAAATTAAATATTAAATCCCATTTCATTTAATTCTTTCTTGACTTCTTCATACATGTTGACCCATTCTTCTACTGGTTCAATTTTTTCCATATCATATGCTTCGTTAAATGGTTTACCTGGATTTCCACCTTCTAAACTAAATACATGCTCATATTTATCTAATAATTTTAATACTATTTCATTGGCTGTTTCACGAGTTAATCTATTATCTACAACAGCACGTCCTACTTCACCCATCAATCGCACTTCTAAACCAGTACCATGAGGAACTAATCCATCAGCAGCACCAACACCTTCTAGATGACCTCCAGAAACAGTTGCTGTAATAGCATTAGCTGCTACCTCATATAATAATTCTTTTGTTAAGGCTCCACTTTTTGGATATATGTCACAGAATATAATATTTGGTGCATGATTTGCATAAGCTTGACAAGCCATACTATGTACATACATACTTCCACGAGTTGAAGTTGCAACATGTCTTAAGTCAATTGGATGGCAAAGATGGTAATCAGCTCTACATAAGATATTAGCTGCCATAATAGATGCAATCATCAAGAGAGCTGAACCTGCTGCATCTCCACCTAATCCACCAACCATTGTACAAGTAAGTCCTGCATTTCTCATACCATAATCTATACTGCTTGCAGTACGAACCATATTATCTCTATCAATAACCAATTCATTAAGCATAACTGTCAAGTGACTATCACATGGTCTTAAACGGTCAGAACCTACAGCCGCCAAATCACCTATTTCTGAAACTGCACTTTCTGCTGCTAACATACCCATTCCTGGACGACCAACTTCTCTTGTAGCGCTACGTAATAAATCTAATTCTCTTCTAACTGCCAAGAGTTCGGAAGCTTCGTGTTTTCTTACAGGATAACCATCTACTGTAGTTAATGAACCACATGTGATAAGATCAACAACCTCTTCCTTCGCCCAGCTTTTTACTGTTGGCTTGAAAATATCTTCTGGAGTTGGACATCCTGGATTTCCAGCCCAAACTAGTGGATATCTTGTATCTTCTGGTTTTCTTGCATATAATGTTACAGCATCTTTTCCTTCTCCCATTAGAATCTCTTGTTTAGCATTTTTCAATGCTTCATCTATTTCTTCTTCAGTAAGATATATTCGTCTACCTTCTGACAAGTAATATACACCAATTTCTGAAATCAGTTCTTTCGCTGCTTTAAATGTATTTTCAATAAGAGTATCATCTGTTGGAATAATCGTATTACTATCAAATTTTAAATCATATTTTGAAACTAACTCCATTGTCTTGATTACTATGTACTCTACATCCCATTGTTCTTTTTCAATCTTTTCACCATTGTGTGCTCTCTCTAATAGTTCTAAATAATGCATATCATTACTCCTTTTTATTTAGTTATAGTTTTTATGTATAAAATATTATTCTTCCACGTAAATATCGATAAAATCGAAGGTTGAAAAATCAAATAAACCTTTTTCACAAACTTTGATTTCAGGTATTACTACAAGTGACATGAAGGAAAGTGTCAATAATGGATTAATATCAACTTTTGGTGCAATTATCTTTATCATCTTATTAAGCTTTCCCAAATCTTTTATTACTGTTTCAGAGTCCCTAGTAGTGATTAATCCACAGATTTCAAGATTCAACTTAGCCAGTACTTCATTATCATTTACAACAACGATACCACCCTGCATCTCTTCTATAGCTTCAATCGCCTTCATTATATCCTTGTCGTTAGTTCCAACAACAATTAGATTATGAGAGTCGTGAGAAATAGTAGTTGCTATTGCTCCTGATTCCAGCTTTAGACCTTTTAGTATACCTTTGCCTATGTTGCCAGTTTTCCTGTGTCTTTCAATTACTAGAATTTTTTGCTGATCTTTTTCTATATCTGGTTGAAAGTGTCCTTGAGCATTGGTTGTGACCTTTTCAATAGATTTCTTAGTTACTACTCCATTGTTGATTACTTCTATGACATTAGCTTTCTGATGATCTTTCATATCAATAATCAAATCTTCTTTTTTTATTTCAGGTATATTTATGGAAGCTATCAGTTTCTCTGGTTTTTTACATATATTTGTTGAAACTTCATCTATCAGCTTTTTATCTTTTACTACTAATTTTCCATTTTTATATACATCAATAATGTTAAGGCCCTGAATATTATCTACTATTGAAAAATCTGCAATATACCCTGGAGCTATTGCTCCTTTTTCATGGAGTTTATAACATTGGCAAGTATTATAAGTTGCCATTGATATAGCTATAATTGGATCAAGACCTGACTTGATTGCTAGTTTTACATTATAATTGACTCCACCAATAGTCACTAGCTCGTCAAGATGTTTATCATCTGTTGCAAAACATAATAACCTATGGTTTCTCTCATTGACACTTGGTATAATATTAGGTAGATCTTTACATACTGAACCATATCTAACCAAAGTGTGGATTCCTCTTCTGTTTCTTTCTATTAAATCTTCAGCTGTCGTGGATTCATGGTCAGTTTTAATTCCTGCTGTTGCATAAGCATTCAACTTATTGATATCAAATCCTGCACAGTGACCGTCGATAATACGATTTTTGTTTTTAGCGTCTTCCAATTTTTCTATCATGTCCTCATTGCAAGATACTACCGCTGGAAAATCCATAACTTCTGCAAGCCCTAGAACACTCTCTTCTTCATATAGTGGTTTTAGGTCTTTAGCCTTT
Source organism: Vallitalea guaymasensis (assembly GCF_018141425.1). Classification (NCBI taxonomy): domain Bacteria; kingdom Bacillati; phylum Bacillota; class Clostridia; order Lachnospirales; family Vallitaleaceae; genus Vallitalea; species Vallitalea guaymasensis. The sequence continues at coordinate 3,895,964 of NZ_CP058561.1, read as the reverse complement.
AGAATTGCACCACCCCTCTCAACACTAGTGGCTGGGACACATGAAGGAAGCATTATATTGACATCTAATGGCACATGTTTAGCCATATCCATCATGTATTTTATTCCATCAACTCCACTTACGTTAGCTATTTCATGAGGATCAGCAATAATAGTCGTTACTCCAAAAGGCAATATTGCATTAGAGTATTGAATTGGCGTAACCATAGAGGATTCTATGTGCAAGTGTCCATCTACAAAGCCTGGAATGATGGTTTTACCAATTCCATCGACTTCTAATTCACCTTTCCCTTTGTATTCACCTATTCCAACAAAATATCCATCTTTGATTGCTATATCTGATATATATGTATCTAGATTAAATACATCTACGATATTGACATTATTAATTACTAAATCCGCTTTTACTTCTTTTGTTGCTGCTTTTATTCTATCTACAAGCATTACACAAGACTCCTTATGACGATTATATATAATTTTATTTGGTTTTTTGAAGTTTCATATTAAGTAGTCTGGTATGTATTTTAAAATAGAAAGTAAGGATTTTTCCTTGAACATATAAAAAAAGACTTTCTATTAGAAAGTCTCTTGATTCATAGTAGATATGCATTGCATAAATTTCAGTAAGACCAAAAAAACATCAGTTGGTTTATGAGTAACTGATTCCTTTAATCTATAAAGCACCTATTTATAAATAATAAATTGGCACTAACTAATTATACTATAAAATCGTAGTCCTGTATTTTACGGTTACAGGGTAGAGACTTTCTCACCATATTAGAGAATTTATACGAAACAATTAATTTTTATTATAAAATATACTCAAGCCAGTTAAGATAACTAGTTTGAGTTTTCATTTGATTGTTGAATAATTTATCTATGATATAGATTGTAGAATATTGTATCACAATATTATATTTTGTCAAGATAGTAATAATCCACAAGAATAATTTTTCAGTTGGGTCGTGTAATTTTATCAGCTGTCAACTACATAATAATCATGTTCAGCATTCCCGTTGGTTTTTTATATTTATTTTACAAATTCTTCTTTCAGTAATCCCATTACTATGATATCATGATAATTTCCTTCTCTATAAAGTTCTTTACGTAAAACTCCTTCTGTTATGAATCCACATTTTTCATAACATCTCATTGCTCTTTTGTTGAATGAATATACATTTAATTTTATTTTGTTAATATTCATCTCGTTGAAGATAAATCTTATAAGTACATTCATTGCATCAGTTCCGTATCCTTTATTCCAATACTCTTTGTTTCCAATGAATATGCCTATTTCCACGTTACTGTTTTTCCAATCAACTTGATTTATTCCACAACCGCCAATATATATATTATCTTCAAGAGTTTCAATAGCAAAATTATATGTGTCTTTCAATGCAGTATTACTTTCAAACCACTTTTCTTCATCTTGCAACGTATAGGGAAATGGTATTCCTGGATTAAGGTTCTTTTTAACTTCCTTGTCATTAATATAGTTTTGTGCTGCTTCCACATCCGATTTTTTATATTCTCTTAACCTGATTTTTTTTCCTTCATACATTATTATTACCCCTCTCTTTTTTGAATTCAGCTTATTTATGAAGTATTTATCTCCATATTGCTATATATAAATTATATACATGTACTAGAATAATGTCAATTTGCAGTTAACTATTGTATTGAAAAAAGGAGCTTTTTCAAGCTCCTTTATAATTTATTACTTAACACATTCAGCTCCACGTTCCATGGCTTTTATATTAATTGGAATAAGATGTTCTTTTGATTTTCCTAATACTTTCTTGAGTGCTTCAATAACTGAATCTATACTTACAACTTTGGTTAGTTCCAAATAAGCACCAAGCATTACCATATTAGCTATTCTTGTGTTACCAAGTTCAACTGCAATCTCATTAGCTTTGATATAATATACATTTATATCATCTCTAGTTGCTTTTATATCTATCAGAGAACTATTAATTAATAGATTACCGCCTTCCTTGACACTATTTTCAAATTTTATCAATGATGGTTTGTTTAACATCAATCCTGCTGTAGCTTTGGTTACTATAGGTGATGCAACTGGTTTGTCTGATACAATTACATTACAGTTTGCTGTTCCGCCACGCATTTCTGGTCCATAGGATGGTAACCATGACACTTCTTTTTTTTCAGTCATTCCTGCATATGTTAGTATTTGACCAATAGACATAACACCTTGACCACCAAATCCAGCAATAATTAGTTGCTCAGTCATTGTTACTCCCCCTCCTTTTTAACACCCAAAGGATATACTGGAACCATGCTATCTTTAACCCATTCAAGTGCTTCAGAAGGTGACATTCCCCAATTGGTAGGGCAAGTTGATAACACCTCAATTAATGAAAATCCTTTGTTATTAACTTGATTCTCGAAAGCTTTCTTAATAGCTTTTTTAGCTTGTTTTATATGTTTCACGTCATGAACTGATACTCTTTCTATGTAATATGCTCCATCCAAAGTAGCCAACATTTCTGATACTTTTATAGGTAATCCTGCAAGTTTTGGATCTCTTCCATAAGGAGATGTAGTTGTTACTTGACCAACTAATGTTGTTGGTGCCATTTGTCCACCTGTCATTCCATATATTGCATTATTAACAAAAATTACAGTAATATTTTCATTTCTTGCTGCTGCATGAACAATCTCAGCTGCTCCGATGGATGCTAAATCTCCGTCACCTTGATATGTAAAAACTATGTTATCTGGTAAAACCCTTTTAATACCTGTTGCAACTGCAGGAGCACGACCATGAGCTGCTTCATGCATATCACAGCCAAAATATTTGTATGCAAAAACAGAACATCCTACAGGTGCTACACCTATAGCTTTATCTTGTATATTAAGGTCATCTATTGCTTCAGCAACTAAACGATGTATTATTCCATGAGTACAACCAGGGCAATAATGAAAAGGAGTTTCAGTTAGGGCCTTTGGTTTATCAAATACTACTTTCATTATTATACCTCCTTCACTATTTTTCTAATCTCTGCCATAATATCATCAGGAGTTGGTACCATACCACCTGTTCTGCCATAAAAATATACGTCTTTTTTTCCGTTCACTCCAAGTCTTATATCTTCTATCATTTGACCTTTACTCATTTCAACACTCATGAATGCTTTCACATGATCTTTGTCAGCGTATTCTCTAACAGGTTCATAAGGGAATGGCCATAATGTTATAGGTCTTATTAATCCTACATTGATTCCTTCTTCTTTTGCCATTTCTATTACACTTTTTACTATTCTTGCTGTTGTTCCATATGCAGTTATGATTATTTCTGCATCATCACAATTGTATTTTTCATATCTTACTTCTTTTTCCTCTATGAGTTTATATTTTTTATATGTCTTATCTACTTCTTTTTCAAGTTCAGCTGGGTCTATATATAATGAATTAATAATATTAGGTTTTCTAGTTCCATCGCAGCCTGTTGTAGCCCAATCTTTCGCAGGTAAATCTCTAGCAGGTGGTTTAACGAATTCAACTGGTTCCATCATTTGTCCAAGCATTCCGTCTCCAAGAATCATTACTGGATTCCTGTACATATCAGCTATATCAAATGCTTCCATTGTAAGACTAACCATCTCTTGTAAAGTTGATGGAGCATAAACGATTAGATTATAATCTCCATGTCCTCCACCTTTGACAGCTTGGAAGTAATCTGACTGAGCTGGTTGGATTCCTCCAAGACCTGGGCCCCCTCTTACTATGTTAACTATAACACATGGTAACCCTGCTCCTGCTATATATGAAATGCCCTCTTGTTTTAGACTTATTCCAGGACTTGATGATGATGTCATAACTCTTGCTCCTGCTCCTGCTGCTCCGTATACCATATTTATGGCTGAAACCTCGGATTCTGCTTGTAAAAAAACACCTCCGATTTTAGGTAATTTTTTAGCCATATATGCTGGAATTTCATTTTGTGGTGTTATAGGATAACCAAAAAAATATTTGCATCCAGCTTGTATTGCAGCTTCTGCTATGGCTTCATTACCCTTCATTAAAACCTTTTCCATTATTACTCCTCCATTCTATACTCTAATTATTTCTCTACTTTAATGACGACATCAGGACAAATGGTAGCACAAAATGCACAACCAATACATTGATCCATGTCTGTAACAGTGGCAGGATGATATCCTTTTGAATTAATCTTATCTTTTGATAAAACCACTATCTTTTTAGGACATACTGTGGTACATAACCCACATCCCTTACATAACTCCTCATTAAAAGTTACCTTTGCCATATGTAATCTCCTTTCACCTAAGGAAACACTTAAATATTAGTTCATCTTTTGTAAGTTTGGATAAAGTTATATTTAAATGCTCCTATAATTATTAATACTTCATAATCTAGCAAAATACTTTAGGAAGGTGATTAAGAATAATCACTCTATCCTAAAATTTGGGTTGCATAAATAAATCCATATAAAATAATTTGCCTTTATGTTTTTCTGGTAATTCTATAGATATATCTTTCTTTGCATTTATATAAGTTATGGGTATGCCTGTCATATCCGATACGTTGTCAATAATTTTCTGACCTTGTAATATAATATCTTCTGTTGTTTCGTAGGACAGATTAGTATTGTTTACTAGATCCGTTATCTTTAATCTTGATCTTAATTCCACTTGTTTCATAAGCCCTATGATATCTTCTTCATTATTAGTAAAAGGTCTTCTTGTGTTAATTACAAAATACATTTTATAATCACAAGAATCAAAATAACTTTTGAATTGACCAAGGCTGGTTGCCCCGTCTTCGTCGCCTCCTACATCAAAGAAAACATTAGTATTTTCCATACTAAAAACACTATAGATAGATGCCGGTAAAGATGGTATATCCAGATTCGTTGTTGCAAAATTAGGGGTTATCACCTTAATATTTTTCTCTTCCAATAAAGGTTTAACTTCTGCAGAACGAAAAAAAGGATTAACCACATCAACATCTACAAGTACCGTTTTCTTTCCTTGTTCAGCAGATCTTAGAGCTGAATTGATTGCCATTTCAGTCTTACCGCTGCCAAAATTCCCTGTAAAAATAGAAATATTTAATCCCTTTACCATATTACGCTCCTTTGCTATAGTTTATTTCATTATGTCCTTGTCAGAAACACATTTAGATATTAAGTATAACTATAGGTTTTCAATAAATAGTTTGTTATTTATACCATTTATACTTATATAATAACATATCAAAACTAATTTTCCAATAAAAAATGAGAATTAAGTCGTAAATACGCAACAATTTTTCATTATCATTTTTGTGCACTTTTACCAATTAGCAAATATGTTGTATCAGTCCACCACTCAAATACATTAATGTGGTAAATCGAAAAATATTCCCTATATTGATACTACTTTAATTAATAATAACATTAATAAATATAACAAACAAGATTTCTAGCAAACTTATTCCATGAATTTAGTTAATAAAGAAAATTATCAAAAGATAATCATTATATAAATCCATCATATGTAATTGATTAATAATATTTAATCTTAATATTATTATTTTGACAGTAATTGACAACCATAAAAAAAGAAGGTTATATTAAAACCCTCTTTTTTATAGTTAATTCTTATCTTATTATACTAATTATTTTATTTCTTTTGCCCATCCATAAGTATCTTCTACATGACCTGTTTGGATGCCAGTGATTGTATCATAAATCTTTTGGGATACTTCACCTATTTTTCCATCATTTATACTGATTACTCTACCATCGTAGTTAAGTTCTCCAATTGGTGAGATAACTGCAGCTGTTCCAGTTCCGAAAGCTTCTTCAAGTTTTCCTTCTTCAGCAGCAGCATAAATCTCTTCTATTGAGAGTTTTCTTTCTGAAACAGGTATATTCCAAGATTTTAATAATTCAATAACAGAATCTCTAGTAACACCTGCTAATATACTACCTTCAAGGGATGGTGTAATAACTTCTCCATCAATTTTGAAGAATACGTTCATAGTTCCTACTTCTTCAACATATTTTCTTTCTACTCCATCAAGCCATAATACTTGAGAATATCCTCTTTCTTTAGCTTTCATTTGAGCTTTGATACTAGCTGCATAGTTTCCGCCTGTCTTAGCGAAACCAATACCACCTTTTACTGCACGAACATACTCAGTTTCAACCCATATTTTTACAGGATTAATTCCTTCTTTGTAATAAGCACCAACTGGACATAGTATAACCATGAACATATAAGAATTGGATGCTCTTACACCTAAGAAAGGATCAGTAGCTATGATAAAAGGTCTAATATATAGAGATGTTCCTTTTGGAGTTGGAATCCAGTCTTTTTCTACTTTTATTAGATCGTTGATAGCTTGAAACATATCGTCTTCGTCTATCTGTGGAATACATAGTCTTTCATTAGTTACATTAGTTCTGTGAATGTTTTTTTCAGGTCTGAATAAAAGCACTCTGTCATCTTCAGTTTTGTATGCTTTCATTCCTTCAAACATTTCTTGTCCATAATGAAAAACCATAGCGGAAGGATCTAGGGAGATTGGTTGATATGGTACGATTCTTGGGTCATGCCATCCTTTTCCTTCAGTATAATCCATGATAAACATATGATCAGTAAATTTTGTTCCGAATCCAAGATTATTGAAATCTGGTTTTTGCTTTAGGTCTTTGGTCAATTCATATTTAATATTTAGCATTTGAATGCCCCCTTCTTAATATAAGGAAAATTTTTTCCTATAATTTCATACTTAAGTTTTAATAACTTGAATATATTCTGTCTTATTTTTAATAATATCATAAAACTATAAAAAATGTCTTGTTACTAATGTATTTTTAATTTATAAATGTGTTTAATTCGAAACACTTAACATAAGTAAGTTAAAGCTTAAGTAAATTCATATTTTGCAAATTATTTAAAGTATATTATATACTCATTGATAGGCAAATGCAATATAATATCAATTATAGATTTTATTTATACAGGTAGGTCAGAAAAAAGTGTTTTGTTCGGACGTGGTGTTTGCAAAATAGTATATGTATATGTTTCGCCAGCTACTTGCTCGTCCTGAGCAAAAAGCTGGGTTCGGCGTCCTGCCTCACTACTTCACATATACATATACTATTTTGCTTGAAGTAACCTTCAATAGGATTACAAAAAACTTTTTCTTCTACTGTGAACTACTTTTGGCTATTTCAAAGTTAATATTTGAATGTAATAGAAGAAAAAAAGATTTCTAGTTCCGATAATTTATATCCACAAATACAAAAATATATTCATTCCAATCCATTTTTATGGTATCATTATAAAAGAACACACATTCGGGTTTGTAATCAATTTACAATTATATACCCATATAGTAAGAGGGATAATTATGAGAACAATACTTCATATTGATATGAATTCTTTTTTTGCTTCTTGTGAGCAGGCTAATGATCCAAGATTGAAGGATGGACCTTTAATTGTGGGGGGAGATCCGCAGAAGAGACGTGGTATTGTATTAGCTGCTAGTTATGATGCTAAAGCTTATGGGGTTAAAACGGCTATGCCTATTTGGCAGGCTGTGAAGTTATGTCCCGAGGCTACTGTTGTGAGGCCGACTCATAATCTTTATAGTAATATATCAAGAGAAATAATGGGTATCTTTGATGAGTATACTCCTCTGAAACAGCAACTTTCAATTGATGAGGCTTTTTTGGACATGACTGGGACAGAGAATCTTTTTGGTTCGCCCCATGAGGTGGCTATAACTATTCAAAACCGATTATTAGGTGAATTAGATATACCTTGTTCGGTAGGAATATCATCAAATAAATTGCTAGCTAAGATGGCATCTGATTATAAGAAGCCTCTGGGTATTACAGAGATTTATCCAAAGGATGTGGAAGAGAAGTTATGGGATTTACCAGTGGGAGAATTATATGGTGTTGGTAAGAAGACTACTGTAGCACTTAATAAAATGGATATATCTACGATTGGGGATTTAGCTAGATGTCCAATGAGTGTATTGGAGACGATTGTGGGTAACAAGTATGCTGTGGAAATCCATAATTCTGCGAATGGTATTGGTAGTGATATCATCAATCCTAATGTAAAGAATGATATGAAAAGCATTAGTAATGAGATTACTTTTTCTTTGGATGTAAGTAATTTGGATGAACTTAAAAAGGAAGCTTTGCTATTAGCAGATTCAGTTAGTTGGAGACTTCGAAAGCACATTTCAAAGGGTAAAACCATATCGATTAAAATAAAGTATAATGATTTTAATGTCATAACTAGAAGTATAACTATTGATGAACCTACGGATGTAACTGATACAATTTATAGTATGGCATGTAATCTGCTAGACCATATACCATTAGATAAACCAGTAAGATTACTAGGTGTCGGTATAGGGAATTTTGGCAACCAAGATTATAGGCAGTTATCTCTTTTTGAAAACGAGAAAAATACAGTAAAAAAAGAGCAAGTTGATAAATTAGTAGATGAGCTTCGTGGCCGTTTTGGTTACAATTCTGTTAAAAGAGCTTCTTTGATAAATAGTAAATATAAACCAAAATAGTTAGTAATTTTTTCCATATTATAATGTCAAATGTTTTATATGTGTATTTTTAAATTGTATTTTTCTATTATTAAAAAAACTATTGACAATTCACTAGCCTTTTTATACAATATTATTAGATACTATAATAAAGTGTGATGTATTTTTCTAAAATAATATAATAAACTAGAACTTAATGTTGAACATTGACATAAATAATACAGTTATATGGAAAGGTGGATTTTGAACATGAAGTCAAAAATATTACCAATGCAATACCCTGCAATAGCCACGTGGACTTGGCAAGCAGGCATTTTTTCTATATTGCAGGCAAATTGCAATAATGTAGATTGGATCTATAGTAATTACATACAGCTTGTTGCCAACTCTTTCAGCAATACATGCAACTTAGATTTTATACCTCGTGGTGATGATAGTTTTTTTACCTGTCCTTTATTATATACCCAATTGATTAAACGCAAATTAATTAAATCCTTCTGTAACGATTACCTGGAATTTATAAAGAAATGCATTGATCAAGACAACTATATTTATATGGTTGTTGAACAAGGGTGTTTTCTGGATTATGATTCACTGCCTCATGATATCCTTATATTTGGATATGATGATTCTGAGGAGGTTGTTCATGTTGCTGATTTTACCTTCAAGAATAAGTATTCTTTTGAAAAAGTGCCCTATGAATCATTAATCAAATCTATTGATATGATTAGTGAAAAAAAGGATTTTGTATTTGATTTCAAAGGTGGTGTTTTATTACTAAGTTATGACAAATCAGCAGAGTATACTTTTGACACCAAGCTTGTTAGAGATTCTTTTATAGAATATCTTGAATGTGTGGAAACCACTGATAGATTTAGGTCATATAGAATGCCTTGGCGTGGTGAAACTTATGGCTTAGAAGTATATGATACGGTTATGGATTTTTTATGGGATATACATAGGCATAAAAAAGAGTTTGATTATAGGTCACTTCACAATATTTATAGCCACAAAGTTTTAATGGTTAAAAGACTTAAGTATATGCAGGAAAACTCCTATATCCGTCAAGCAGAAAATATTATTGTAGAATATACAAACCTTAAAGAACAAATGTTGGTCTTAGTCAATAAATTCCTTAGGTGTATGGTAAGAAATAATGCAAATACCCTTCCCGAAATCATAGATTCACTTTTAAAGATAAAAAATTATGAAAAAGAATTAATTACTGCTATTATTCCTAAATTAGTAGTCAAGCAAAGTGATAGAATTTTTATAGATAAGCGAGCACAGCTTCGATAATTATTTTATTTCATAACTTATAATGATTCCTTAGGAATTTTTATGGTAGTACTTGTACCCTTAGCTATCCCGCTTTCTATAGATACAATATTTTCACCAAAATATAATACCAGCCTTTTTACAACATTACATACGCCCATACCTTTTGTATAATTTTTATTTAGTATTATTTCATCTTCATATTTTAATAGAGATTCTGCTTGTTCCTGTGTCATACCTATTCCATCGTCTTTTATCAATATATTGATATGGTCTGACTCATCTTTTATTTCTACAGTTAGATGTCCTTTTCCTTCTTTCTGTTCCAAGCCATGAATCATTGCATTTTCAACAAAAGGCTGTAATATCATACTGGGTACCATAAAATCTTTGACACTTTCATCCATATGAATATTATATTGAATCTTATTACCAAACCTGATCATTTGAATATAAATATAGTTTTTTATTATGTTGAATTCATCTTCAAGGGTTACGATATCATTAATTTTTTTTAGATTATATCTCAGTAGTTCACTTAAACTTTCTAACATCATCTTCGTTTGCTTGGCATCTTCAATATCTGCTAAAGTTCCAATTGAGTTAAGTGTGTTAAAAAGGAAGTGGGGATTAATCTGAGATTGCAAGTAATTCAATTGGGACTGTTTTAATGAATTGGCCATTTCCAGATTCTTTATTTCTTCTTGTTGTAATTTTTTTTGCATGACCGCCTTTTCGTTTATCAGTTCCATTTGTTTTCTTAATTTAACCATCATGTAATTAAAACAATCAATTAAGGTCTGTAATTCTCCACGTCCTCTTATTTTGACCTCAGTGGTATCATAATTTCCTTTTGCTACTTTTTTGAGTTGTATTACCAATTGATGTATTGGCTTGGATAATTGCTGGGAAAATAAGTATGCTATTGTGAAACAAACGATTGTAATAATTAATGTATATAAAAACGTCTGCCCTTCCTTATCAAGTATTACCCCTTTTAAATTAGAATAAATTGAACTGACTACATTTAATTTCAATGTAATAATTGATTGTAATTCTTCCTGTATATAACTTTTGAGTCTTTCCAGCTCAGATAATAATTCATCAATATATATTTGCTCCATTTGAACATCATGATTTCTTATTATAGCATCACTTCTGGAACTAAAAGTAGCTATCATATTTTTCGCATCATAATATTTGTAATAGATCTCATTGTCAGTTGTTCGTTCCATATGATCTTCTATCTTTTTGATGACATTTTTCAATTTGTGATTATATTTTTCCAGATAGTCATGGTCTCCACTTAATGTATAATTATCAATATGTGAATAGAGTTCATCTATCTCAACATACAAATTATGGACTTGAGATAAATCCGTTAAGTGCATGTTAAAACTGAAGTAATTATTTTTCAAACTACTTAGAGATGTGAAATTAATGGCTAACATGACTAATATAATTCCTAGAGAATATAAGGTTAATATTTTCCTAAAAGTTAGTTTATTGTTATTTCTTTTCATTTCATATCACCTAACCTATTATCTTTTATGTCTATATTCTTTTGGACTCATGCCTATATTTTTTTTAAATATCCGGCAAAAATAATTGGAGTCTTCATATCCTACACGTTTAGATATTTCTTTTATCTTGAGTTTTGTATTTTTCAGTAATTCTTTTGAGGATTCTAAACGAAGTCCTATAATATAATCAATAAAATTCACATTGAATTTATCTTTGAACAGCTTACTGACATACTGAGGAGATAATTCAACCAGATCTGCAACTTGATTTAGTGAAATATCTTTCTTGAAATTAGTGTTTATATAATCATATATATCCTTAATAATTTGGGTTTCATCTTGTTTTTTCATTTCGTAGATTTTATCTAGTATATAATTTGTAATATTATATACCCATATTTTCACTTCATCAGATTCTTTAATCGATGATAAGGCAGATATGGTGCTAGTAAAATTAATCATATCATCTCTAACATTCAATTCAATCATTTTATGTTTGAGACTATAGATAAATTGGCATAAGTAATCTTTTAAAATATTGAGATTAAAGCAATTATGAAATATATTCTCTAATATCTGTTCACAGAGAAGTAAACATTCCTCTTTGGAACCTATTTTCAATTTTCCTGTTAATTCTTTTTCTAACTTGATTGGATATTGATACAATACTTGTCCTTTATAGGATTTTTCCATATCGCAATAGTGGTATATTGTGCTTTCTTTAATTGCCCTTTGCAATGATTCCCAGCTTTCCTGGTATGATTTTCCAAAGTTATTAGGATCCTTATAACAATTTCCAATCCCTAAGTATATATCTAATTTATCAATAATCCGTATTTTATATCTTAGATTGGCTGCTATAAGTTTAGATTCTTCTATTGTGTCTATATTGTTTTTTTCTTTTTGATATATAAAAAGAACTATTGTATTCCCAATAGGAGTTCCCAATATAAAAGAAGTCATGAACGGTAGATATCTTTTAACAGTATTAATGATTTTTTCTCTATTTCTTCTTTTCATTATGGAACTATTAATATGCTTCATATCATCATTCTGAAAGGATATCAACATAAAATATCCTTTATATATCTGATACTGTAAAACCTCCATATAATGATTTATCTCATTGGAATCAATAGTTCCTTCTATAAAAGCATTAACCAATTCTTTTTCAATGACAGGTATAATGGATTCTATTTTTTCTTCTAAACTTTTCTTTTGTATATCTCCTCTGGATTCTATACTTTCTAGGACTTTATTGATTTTATACACCGTATCATTTGTAACAATAGGCTTTAATAGATAATTGACAATACCAATCTCCATTGCTTTTTGAATATATTCAAAATAATCATAAGCCGTAAGTATAAGTATATTGATATCAGGCATCTTGGACAATATTTTCTGAGAAGCTTCTAATCCGTCCATCCCCGGCATTTTTATATCCATTATCACAATATCAGGGTTGAATTTTTCACATAATGTAATGGCTTGTTTCCCACTCTCTGCTTCACCTACTACCTCAAGATTATTAAAATTTTTGGAAATCAATGTTCTAAGAGCATATCTAGATAAAATTTCATCGTCTACAATCAATACTTTATACATAATCTATACCTCTTTGTCCAGCTTACATCTATAGCTTTTCATTTCTTCATTACTTTGTGATTCCACTAGAAGTGTAATCGTTTCATCAAACTCTACCGAAATATGATAGGTCGTATATTTATCTCTATCATTTTTATGCTCTTGTATAATCTTATCTACATAACTGATAACACTGAATCTATGTATTTGTATATCTTCACCTTCACCAGTTCCTAAAAATCGCAGATCACAAGTATTACCATGTTTCATTTTCATGATAAAAATATAATCCTGCAATATATTTATTTCTTTATTAAGGCTTACATATTCTTTATCATTGCCATAGTATTTAAGTATTCTATCTAATCTTTGTAATAGCTCCAATGTCCCATGAGCTTCTTCAACATAGCTCATTTCACATGCATTAATCAATATATGATGCGTAAATTCTAAAAACCTTTCTGTCAACATGGTTTCACCCCGCTAATATTTATATATATATATTGTATCAATGGTTATTATAAAATACAACGAACGGGAAAAAATATTAGGTTATTAACAAAAAATAGAACAAACTATAATTACATACAATTGTTCTATTCATTGTTAAAACGTATACATATACTATCAACATATTCTATTTATTTTATGATACTAATAATTTTAGTTCAATTAATACTTACCATATTCTTGTAATGTTTCCCACATAGCCATGAAATTTTCTGGTGGTACATCACCTTGTACATTATGTACCGCAGCAAATACAAATCCTCCGTCTTTTGCTAAATCATCTATTCGTTTCTTGACTTCCTCCCTAACTTGTTCAGGTGTTCCAAAAGGCAGTACTTGTTGAGTATCGACTCCACCACCCCAAAAAGTGATATCTTTTCCAAATTCTCTTTTCAACACTTTGGTATCCATATCACTAGCGTTGACTTGTACTGGATTCAATATATCAACCCCTTCATCTATTAAATATGGAATAAGAGGTTTACACGCACCACATGTATGATAAAAAATATAGACTTTATTCTTAGCCTTTTTCTTTATGAAATCAAATAACTTCTTGTGATATGGATGTACTAATCTTTTATACATATCTACTGAACAAAGCAAACTATTCTGTGTAGCCAAATCATCAGCCTCAGATACTATCAATACGTTCTCGCCAACTTCGTCTAATGCTCTCTCCCAATACTGCATTTTTAATTCTGTAATTTTATTCATTAGAGCATGAGCATATTTTTCGTTTATAGCCATATCCACAAAGAATTTTTCATAGCCTGACATCCAAAGTGCAGTTTCCCATATACCAGCATATTGTCTACCTAAGATGTAGGCTTTTTTATCTTCAAAAACATATCTATCTGCTTTTTCCTTCATGTTCTTGAATCTACCTTCATCTATTGGATCAGGCCAAGGGAAATTCTCAATATCTGTGATGGAATTTGCATCAGTTAGAGAACCTTTTACCATATCATAGTATAAGCCTTGTTTTATAGGCATTTTCCACTCAATTCCCCATTCATCTACTCTCTTATAATACTTACCATCTATTACAGGTGACTTGTATAATCCAATTTTATTTGGAGGTAACGGGTCAACACAACGCACATCCACCTTCAGTCTTTTATTCATATCTTCATCTATTCTTGCAAGCTGTTGCATTTCATCCAATATATCTATATCTTTGTGAGGCATTTTCAGATAATCTCTCAAATTGGAATAACATACCTTATTCATTCCTGTTAAAACACTTCCACCAATATCAAAAGGAATTCTATCTGGTTCTTTATGTTCCAACGTCCTTTTTATTCTTTCAAAACTCGTATATGACATAGTATAACCTCCTCATTGTTATTTATCTTTTTTTCGTTCTTTTCTCACTTTCCCAGCTTGGTCAATGAGTACTGCTATAAGTAATGTTGCACCGATGACAAATGTCTGCCAATAAACATCAACTCCAAGTAAAGTAAGAGCATTAGTTATGAGAGCCATTAGAACAGCACCAAAAAATGCACCGACTACTGTTCCTTCACCACCACTTAAACTGGCTCCACCGATTATTACAGCCGTTATAACCCTTAGTTCCAATCCTGTACCAGCTGTTACAGACGCAGCTCCTAATCTGGATGCCATTACTATTCCTGCAAACCCAGCTAATAAACCAGTTAAGGAATAATTCAATATCTTCATCTTACTTGCTTTGATTCCTGATAATATTGCTGCTTTTTCATTTCCACCTATATAATAGTTTTGTCTAAAAAATCTAGATTTACGAAGCAAGATATCTCCTATTATTACAAGAATGATTGCGTACCATATTGGTGCCTGTATACCTAATAATTTACTTTGTCCTATAGCTTTGAAGGTTCTACCTAACCCAGTAATGTTTTGTCCTTTTGTCAAGATTAGTGTCAGTCCTCTAAATAAACTTAAACTAGCTAATGTTGTAACAAAAGGGTTAATGCCTATCTTAGAAATTATAAATCCATTAAAACACCCTATTGCCCCTCCAATAATAAGACCTATTAGTACTGCTAAAACAACAGGTACACCTGCTCTTATGGTTAATGCTACAACAGCACCTACAAATCCTACAACAGAACCAACTGACATATCAAAGCCACCACTAACCATTAGATTAGCCATTGCTACCGCAATTATAGTTTCCAGTGACAAGCCCAGCATAAGAGCCAATATATTACCTGTACTCAAAAAATAAGGTGACGCAAAACTCATGACTATAAAAATAACAAATACTATAGAAAAAATCATGAATTCTCTCATTTTTGTTATTCTCTTTATGACTTCCATAAACTCACTCCTTCAAATTTATTTATCTACTCCTGTAGCCAATGCTATTACATTTTCTTCATCTGCTTCTTCTTTAGATAATTCGCCTACGATATGACCTTCTTTCATAACAATTATCCTATCACTAATGCCTAATACTTCTGGCAAGTCAGAAGAAATAACTATGACCGCTGTTCCTTTACTAGCTAATTCTCTTAGTAATTCATATATTTCACTTTTTGCTCCAACGTCAACACCTCTTGTAGGTTCATCTACAATCAACACTTTTGGATGGATACCGAACCACATCCCCAAAAGAACTTTTTGTTGATTACCTCCTGATAGATTAGATACATTACGGTCTGCACTAGGTGTTACAACACCAAACTCTTTTATGTACCCCTCTACAGATCTATTGACTTTATTATCCTTGATAAAGATTCCTGAAGTAAAATCATCTAATTTATTGGATATAAAATTAGATTTGATTGAAAAATCCAGATATAGTCCCTGTGTTTTTCTATCTTCTGTTAGATAACTGATTTTATGTTTTATGGCATCACTTGGTGATTTAATCTTCAATTTTTTTCCTTCCAGATAAATCTCACCGCTATCAATTGGTTCAGCACCGAATATTCCTCTTCCTACTTCAGTACGGCCAGCTCCAACCAAACCAGCAAATCCAACAATCTCACCTTGTCTTACTGAAAAATTGATATTATGGTATGAATCTTTTTTCGAAATATCTTTAACCTCAAATATGGTATCTCCAATTTTTGGGTTTTCTTTTCTCTCTCCATACATATTGACAATTTCTCTACCTACCATATTCCTTATTAAGAAATCCTCATCTATGTCTTTTACATCGGCATCACAGATGTACTTTCCATCCCTTAATATGGTTACTGAATCAGCTATTTCAAATATTTCATGAAGATGATGGGAAATGTATATGAATGAAATTCCTTTCTTCTTCAGCATACGTATATTATCAAATAATCTTTTTACTTCTATTTCCGTTAGTGAAGAAGTAGGTTCATCTAAAATCAATATCTTGGGATTAAAAGAAATAGCTTTCAATATTTCAACGACCTGCTGGTTAGCTATAGATAAGTTTTTTACTAACATCATTGGATCTATATAATCAATGTTGAATAGTTTTAACATCTCTTTAGTTTTTTGTATAAGATCCTGTTTCTTGATTATGTTCAACTTACCCACAGGTTGACGATTAGCAAAGATATTTTCTGCAACACTTAAATTAGGTACTAAACTCAATTCCTGATATACTACACTGATTCCTTTTGAATTGGCATCATGAGCAGACTCAAAGTGGACTCTTTCACCTTCTATTAGAATCTCACCTTCATCTGGCTTGTGAATACCACCTAACGTAAGCATCAAAGTACTTTTTCCAGCTCCATTTTCACCTACCAAAGCATGAACTTCGCCTTTTTTAATCTTCAAATCTACTTGCTCCAAAGCTCTGACTCCTGGAAAATCTTTAACGATTCCCTTGGTTTCTAAAATATATTTAAGCAATATTTCACCAACTTTCTATTTATATGGGGCTGTCATTCAAAATGTATTTTGAGACAGCCCCAATGGCATATTATATATAAAACTGTTAATTAGTGTATTACCTCATAAAATATTTATAGTTCTCTTTGTCTACAATAACAACTCCAGTATCAACCATTGTTGGTACACCAAGTACTCCTGCAGCATTATTGTCACTAGTGATTTCTACATTACTATTATTTAAATTGAATAATAGTTGAGTTGCATAGTAAGGCATTAATGCTGTTTGTTGAGCTACAGATGCTGTAATAACACCTTCCTCAATTGCTTCTAATACTTCGTTACCTCTATCCATAGCAATTATTTTAACTTTTCCTTGTAGACCTGCTTCTCTAACAGCTGTTGCCGCTCCAGAACCACCAGCTGCCTCTACGCATGCGATACCTGCCAGATCAGGATATTTTTGTAATAATGTTGCTGCTGCTTGAGCTGCCACTACTGGGTCAGATTGTGTATCTGCTATCTGAACCACCTCAATATCTGAATATTGTTCAAATGCTCTCTTATAACCTTCAACACGTTCTTCCAGATTGGATTGACCTGGTTTAGTCATAATAGCAATCTTACCCTTTTTGCCTATTTCTTCTGCTAAGTAATTTCCTCCAGTCATACCAGCATTTATATTACCTGTTCCAACAAATGCTAATCTTTTTGAATCTGGAAGATCCGCATCAACTGTAACAACTGGTATACCTTCTTCAATGGCTTTATCAACTATTGAATTCAAAGATGGTTCAAAACCAACAACAACAATACCATTAGGTTTCTTGGATATAGCTTGTTCAAAAGCCGCCACCATAGCATTCATGTCATATTCAGCAGGTCCAACATATTCTGTCCTTACACCTAATTCTTCTCCTGCTTTTTTCATACCCATCTTATGGTCATAAAAATAATCTAAATTACCTAATGCTGAAACTTCAATATACAATTGATCTTCATAACTTTTTTGTTCTTCATTTGAAGCTACATTTGTACCTGATTCTTCTTTTTTTTCTTCTTTACAACCAGTAAAAGATAATACCATAGCAATGACTAAGAGTACAGTTATAATTTTCTTCATAAAAAATTCCCCCTTGGAATAGTATTTTTTATTACATAAAGAATTATATAATAATAACTATAGTATTTGAGGGATTTATTTTTAATAAACATAGTATATTTTTAATCTAATAATTTTTTGCTACTTAATCTTCATGAAAGTATTTTAAAAAAATGCTATAAATGTGAAATATGCTATTTTTTAGATAAGTGCATTTTTTCCATGCAATCTATATAAGGATGGTGGATACCCTCTCTTCTCTTTATACTGTTTGGAGAAACTATAGGGATCACTATATCCTAATAATTGTGATATTTCCTTGATAGTGTATTCTGTCTTCATGAGAAGGCGTTCTGCTTGCTCAAGACGCATATTAATCATATAGGCTTTTGGATATAGTCCATATTCTGCTTTAAACAGCTTTCTAAAATAATTCTTGCTAAGCCCTGCTATATGACATAGTTCATCAAGTGGTATGTGTCTGTGAATATTAAGCTGTATATATTCTACCGTTTTCCTTAATCTCTTATCTATATTTCTGGGGGTCTGTAATGACATGATATTCTCAGCTAATTCATATAATATCTGTTCTAGAATGGACATAGCAATCTTCTTGCCATATGATTTAGTAGGGTTATGATAATTGTTAATTAAAACTGTCAGGTAATTATGCAATATACTATGATTATCTGGAATTGAAAAACCAAAAGGTTCTTTTACCTCTATAGGCTCATTAGTATTGTTATTGATCATATTAAACCTCATGAGTATCATATGAGGTAAATCCTGTTTATTAAGAGTTCTGCTATGGCGATATCCTGTAGAGAAAAAATATATTTTACCTGTTTTCATTACATCTTTGTAATTATCTAGTCCATAATTGTAACTCCCTGAACCTCTTCTCACATAAGCAAGATGGAAGTCTGGATTGACCCTATTATTGAAATCCCAATCTATAGGAAGCCTAAAATCATTACATGCATTTATCTGCATATGATAATCATTCATATATTCATCTAGCATATTATTCAATAACCTACTTAAATTTTTATAATCACTATTACTTTTTGACATCCTATATCACCTTTTAACATGTTAATCAATGTATTATAATGCTATAATTGCACTACTTATATTTATAATATCCAGATAAAAAAGGTATTACTTTTTACCATTGTTTCCTATATCTATTATACTAATAATAAGGAGTGAATTCAATATGACAACAACAAGTAAACCTAATATAATCTTTATACTCATTGATGATATGGGCTATAAAGATCTAAGCTGTTATGAAAGCACATTCTATGAAACACCGTTTATTGATTCATTGGCTCACGAAGGAATGTTATTTACTGATGGTTATGCATCTTGCCCCGTATGTTCACCTTCTAGAGCTAGTATCATGTCAGGTAAATACCCAGCTAACATTGGTGTAACCGATTGGATCGATCATAGTAAAAAGTGTCATCCCGCTCATGGTATTTTAGTTGATGCACCATACATCGACCACTTGCCTCTCGAGGAAATCAGTATTGCTAAAGCTCTAAGCAATCAAAGCTATCAAACTTGGCATGTTGGTAAATGGCATCTTGGCAAAGAATCTTATTACCCTGAAAAACATGGATTTCAAGTCAATATTGGTGGTTGTCATTACGGCAATCCCTATAATGGTTATTTCAGCCCTTATGACATCCCTACACTTGAGAATGGTCCAGAAGGTGAGTATCTTACAGATCGACTAACTGATGAAACTATAAAACTAATTAAAAATAGAGATACCTCTAGTCCCTTTTATCTTAATCTTTGCTATTATGCAGTTCATACACCTATACAAGCAAAGGAGAATCAAATACATAAATACGAACAAAAAAGGATAGCATTAGGTATAGATAAGGAAAAGGAGTTAATAGTTGGAGAACATTTTCCTTGCTATCATAAAAGAGATGAACATGTAACAAGAAGAATAATTCAAGGAGATGCCAGTTATGCTGCTATGATAGAAAATCTTGATTGGAATGTTGGCCGTTTATTGTCTACTCTAAAAGAGACAGGCATCGATGAAGATACTTTAATCATTTTCACATCAGATAATGGTGGTCTATCTACAGCTGAAGGTTCACCTACATGTAATGCTCCACTAAACGAAGGTAAAGGATGGATGTATGAAGGTGGTGTAAGAGTACCTTTATTGGTAAGATGGCCTAATGTCATATCACCTGGAACTGTATGCAATGAACCTGTTACCAGTCCTGATTTCTACCCTACACTATTAGAAGCTTCCAACAGTCCACTGATGCCAGAGCAACATCAAGATGGTGTTAGTATCTTACCACTTCTAGAAGGTAGAGATAAAATTGAACGTGAAGCTCTTTACTGGCATTATCCACATTACGGCAATCAAGGCGGAACCCCTGGTTCTTCAATTAGGATGGGTAACTATAAATTAATTGAGTTTTTCGAAACTGGTAAATGTGAATTATATGACTTAACTAAAGATGTAAGCGAAGAACATAATCTAATAGATGAATTACCTGAAAAGGTATCTTTATTGAAAGACAAACTGGAAAAATGGAGATTCAAAATGGAAGCTAAGATTCCAGCAGCTTATAAAGATTAATATACTAAAATGAGGCTGTGGTATAATACATTTTTTATTGGCTACAAGTTTGTATTATCCATCAGCCTTATCCAGTTATTCATGTAGATTCATGTGTTTTTGTATACTATTCATTTTCAAATACGTCTTTACACCATGTATAATCACAAATATTATCAGCATTACATATAATCCACTAACAATTTTTAAGAAAGCACCACCATCCAATGCCATATTAATAAAATTAATGGAAGTACTGATTAGTAAAGGTGATAAAGCTAGATATAGATAAAAAACACGTTTAAAGTGCTTTAATTTACTATCCAAATCAGTAAAAAGTTCAAAAGGACCTTTGTCTTTTTCCTTTCTCAGATATACCCATCTTCCCCATGATGCTACATTCTCTATGTCTGTATCAGCTAGGAAATCCAAGTAATTTCTACTTTCATGATTGCTTGTCATATTTTCCAGTAATTCAATTCTATAAGTATAAGTATTAGGTTCCCCAATTGTGAATATATAAAATAAAAGACAATATCGAAGAAAATGGTATCCTTTACTTTCCATTTCATTAAGCCATTTTTCTTCTTTTTCATAATCGATAAAATACCTAAAAGCTAACTTAGTCATTATTATTACCTCCTAAAATGTCTTCACCCAATTTGGTTAGATGTTGTAAACGTAGTAATTCTTGATTAGCTATATGTAAGCCTTGTTCTGTTATTACGTATTCTTTTTTCTTACGGCTAGTACCTTCTTGGTGATATATTTTTATCCAGCCTTTTTTTAGCAAAGTATTGATAGCACCATAGAGGGTACCACTACCTAATTGAACACTTCCATTACTGATTTCACTAATATGCTGCATAATACCATAACCATGAAGAGGCGTTTTTAATGTTAGTAAAATATAGAATACAGCTTCAGTTAGAGCCATTCTTTCATTACTTTCTGGCACGATGATACCTCCATATATATCTAATAATTTTATGTCGTCTGACGACATATCGTTCGATGACATAATTATATCAGTTGCCGACATATTAGTCAAGAACATTTTTCTTTAAAATCAATAATAAAAATAACACCTTTTGAAGTATTTCCAATTGAATATTTTAATCCATGTCTATCTAGAATTATTTTAACTATTCCAAGCCCCAGTCCATTCCCTTTAACATTTTTATTTCTTGCTTTATCTACTCTATAAAACTCATCAAAAACATGCTTGAGATCATTTTCTGGTATATGAACACCTGTGTTTTCTATGGAAAGCAAATAATGTTTTTCTTGTTCAATCAATCTAATGAATATTTGATTGCATTCTGGGGAATATTTGATTGCATTGCTCAATAGATTTTGAATGACTTTTCTCATCGCTTCTTCATCAACTGTAATAAATACATCATCTAATAGATCTAGTTCTATATCTTGTTTCTTTTGTTTACTAAGGTATATTATATTATTTAATGTTTTATAAATTAATCTTGTTAAGTCAATTTTTTCTAACGATAGATTATATGACTTTGATTGGAACTTTGTTAGTTCAAGCATTTCATTTAATGAATTACTTATCTGGTCCACGCTATCTATTGTATAATCAATATATTGTTCCTTACTATACATTCCATCTTTTATGGCTTTTAGATATCCTTTAATAACTGTCAATGGTGTTTTCAAGTCATGGGATATATTCATCAATAAATTCTTTTGATGTTGTTCAATCTCCAATCTTTCTTCATATTCTGTTTTTAATTTATTATTCATATTCTCTAATGATACAATCTTATTTTCAAGATTCCTGGATATATCATTCAAAGCTTCCCCTAGTTCTTGCAATTCATCTTTTGAATGTAAATGTACTTTATTATCAAAATCCTGAACAGCTATAGCTTGAGCACATTTTTTCATCTTCAATATAGGATTGATTATACTCCTTGAATAATTTAATATAATTAATGTAACTAGAATAATAGTGAATAAAATAATATATCTATTAAAATCATTAAGTATCAATATAATCTCTTGATACTGTTCAAGAGATATTGAAGCAATTAAATAACCATCATTTATTTTTTTAATTCCTAATAGATAGTCATTTTTGTTGTCATTAATTTTTTTCAAACCATCAGTTAGTTCTTTATTATTAAACAAATAATTACTTATGATAGTTTGATGATCAAAACTGATATGATTATTATTCGTATATTTAATAATCTCTCCATGAATACTAGTTATATCAGTTTTATTCTGAATAGGTATATCTATAAAATCTTCCGAAATTATTTGACTGCTCACAGCTATGGAATCACTTTCTTGTTTGTCCGCAACCACAAGAGAGCTGATATAGTATTTATCATCACCATTAATTCTAAAAAGAGTTGCCTTAACCTGACTACCTATTTCAAATATGGAATCAATATTACCTACCATAAGATACACTGTCATAATTTCATTATTATCTGTCTTTATAGTAATAGAATCTTCATTAAATAAATTTCCTGATTTGGGCATTAACTTATTATCCAAGTAAGCTACTAATATATTATCTTTAGTTAATTCGTTCACTAGTTCATCATTGATATTATCTTTGTTTATTTCTATTTCCAACTGATTTATTTTTTTATTCAATATATCTCCTTGATATTTTTGATAATAGAACTTGAAAAAGAAATTTTGAAAAATGAATTGGCAGAAGAATACTAAACCGAAAATACATATATTTATTAATAATAATTTATTTCTTAATCTATTTCTTTTCATCTAGTCCTCCTCAAAAGAATAACCTACTGAAAAAACAGTTTTAATCAGATATGCCTTATGCTGCAAATTCTTTCTTAATTTTCTTATTTGGGTATCCACTACTCTGTCACTTCCAAAGTAATCATATCCCCATATTTTATTAAGCAACTCTTCTCTTGACACCACTCGTTCTTTATTATTAACTAGATATTTTAATATATTGAACTGTTTTGGCTCTAATATTATGTGTTCCCCATCAACGAATACTTTTCTTTTGTTATAATCTATTATAAGTCCTTGTATATTAATGATTTGTTCAGTATTTTCAATTGTATTAGTATTAACTCTTTCCAAGAGGATTTTAGCTTTCATAAGAAGTATATCAGGATTAAAAGGCTTAGTTATATAGTCATCAATTTTATAAGAATATCCTTTTATTTGGTCTTCATCATCACCTCTAGCTGTCACCATGATAATAGGCACATTGGACATCTTTCTAATACGGCTTGCTATTTCAAAACCATCTATTCCCGGTAACATGACATCCAAAATAACCAAATCAAAAGAATCGGAATTGAAAGCTATATAGCCTTCAATTCCATCATCTTTTAATAATGCATCAAACTTCTCCCTAATAAAATAATCTTTCATTAATGAGCCAATTCTATAATCATCTTCTATTATTAACACTTTATACATATTCTCACCTATTTATCTTCTAAATAATACATACCATCTTTTTCAATGAATTTTGCATCATATATTTGTACTTGCTTTGTCTGAACTGATAATCTATCATTATCAATATCGACTTCTTTTTTAGGAATCATTACATAAATTTGTTCCATTACGAAGTCATCAGGTACGTTACTTAGCATTTCTTGTTCTTTATCTGATTCATTACCTTCTATTACTTTTTCGTTCATTAGATTTAATTGCTCAAAATCTGGTGATTCACTTAATACTTGAGCACTTTTTAATAATATTCTACCATTTCCTAAACGTATTTCTTTTGACATACTATTGATTGTAACTTTCTTATTTTTATATTCATATTGAATTGATTCTTTATCAAAGGCTACACTTTGATTTTCAGTATATTTACTATGTACAGGTATTACAATTTTAATATAATCATTGCTTTGTAGTTTATTTGAAATATCTTCGACTCTAGCTTTTATATTTTTATTATATTCTTCAAATTCATTGGTTATATTCGTAGTTAACTCTTTATTTCCTTCATTTTCCATGACACCGTATTTATCTAATAAATATTTGACAGGATTATTATAATCCAAGTCATTCTCAATACCCAAATCATAAATTAGCCCATACGCTGTTGAACCTATAATATAGTATTCTAAATTTTCATTAGTTCCTGAATTAGTTAAATCAATATCTTTAATTAATAATTTCACAGCATTTTTATTAACATCCTCAACTGTTTTATTGCCTTCTAATATAGCTAATGCTTTATATTCTGCAATTCTTGCTTCACCTTCTATTTTATCAAAACCACTCTTTGCTTTATTGTCTCCATTTTGTTCTAAATATTTCTTGTAAAAATAATTAGCCTTTTTAATATTACTTATTTTTTCTTGCTCGTCAGAAGTAAATAAAGCTTGGTTATAAAAATAAATCATTTGATTTCTATATATACGAGATTGATATTCTATTGGATATTTTACTGCTCTAGTACCCATTACTTCTTCCATTGTTATTATATTCTTGTCTTTTGCTTTTTGTAGCACAAGATGAACAGCTTCATGTACAATAAATTTTAAGATTGAAGTTTTCATGGAGTCATGATTAGGTGATACACCTATCATATCATCAACCCTTACGATATAAGTTGGTTCATTATTGAACTCAACAATATTATAGCTCTGTACAAGAATACTTTTATCTTTAAAGGTATCTGTGGAGTATTCTATTAGTTCATCTTTTTCACCATATTTTTTGTCCTGACTATTGATTAAGTAAGCTGTATGTAGAGCATTGCTTATTAAAAGAATTTGAATCTTCTTCATATCAAACTTTGAATCAATTAGATGAGCATTATCAATTAGAATTTCTTTTGTTTCTCTACAAAGCTGTGGAAATACTTCTCTTAATTTGTCCTTTTGTTCTTTTGTAATAATAATTTCATAACCATCTTCTTCTAAATCCGTTGATGTTTCTGAAGTATTAGAATCAAATAATACCTTTGCCCCTTCTGGAACAGGAACACCTTCTGGTAACAATATTGTATTTCCTGTCACTCCATCAACTTGCACCTTTTCTGCTCCTTCAGGAATTTCCATACCCTCTCCCAGAAGAACAACTTTCCCATTAAAAGAATTGTCATTTTGGGCATCCTCGATATCTTCTTTATCTTGTATATCTTTTTCACTACTATCCACCTTAGATTTGGAAGTTTGATTACTTGATTGTGATTTGTTTTCTTTCTTTATTTGACAACCGATTAGGTTAATCATCAGTATACTAATTAATAATACTACAAAAATTCTTTTCATTATATACATCTCCTTCATTTATTATGGGTTCTCTTTATATTAATTTCTTCTAAGCAACTCAATAGGTGATAATTTTGATGCTTTTACTGCTGGTATGATACTAGATGCTAAACTCACAACTATACCAACGGTTAAAGCAATAACCAATGTAAATATGTTAGGATTATAGATTGGATAATTCATATACTTCATTGCCATTGGGTTGATTACCAAAAACATTACTATCGACAATATAACTCCTGCAGTTGAAGCTAATGTTCCTAATAATAATCCTTCTGTAACAAATATCTTCTTAATATCTTTTTTTGTTCCACCAATTGATATAAGCAAACCTATTTCTCTTTGTCTTTCAAGTACACTTATAAATAATATGATACCTATCATTAAAGCTGAAATAAACAGTATTAAAAGTGCTGCCCCTAAAATGATAAGGTTAAAATTCTTAAATACTTTTGTTAATCCTTTTAATACATCTTCTGGTCTTGTGATGTCATATGATTTAACATAAGAATTATATATTTCCTCTATATTTCCTTTATCCTTTAAATAAACACTCATTTTATTTGTTGGTATATCTTCATTCTTACCTAGAAATCTGGAACGTCTTACAATTGTCTTTTGGGTTTCATAGGGTAAATATGCATAATCTTCACCAATTAGGGTCTTTTGAGTTATGCCTACTATGTTAAGAGATTGTTTATCCCAACGTGAGGGATAATTATTCAAATCATCTACTGCCAAGAATTTTGCTTCTATTTTCTTGCCTATCAGGTTCTCGATATTACCATTATCAGCCAACTTCATTGCAATGTTATAGGATAAAGCTATTTCTTTTTTATTATCCTCAGGTAATCTTCCATGAAATATTTCTGGTGTAGTATAATCTTTTTGATACTCTTTTTGAATGATTGATTTCACTTTAAAAGTTATTTCTTCTTTATTATCAAGTTCATGTTTGGCGTTTAAGACATATTCATCTTGTAATAATCTGATTTTTTTATTTTTCTTTAATGCAAAATAATCTTCGCTTGTTAAAGCATCTTTTTTAATAAATGTAAGCTTTTTATTATCAATAATACGTTTATTGGCGTATTCCGAATAGCTTTTAATACCATTGCTTATACCAAATGCTATTGCTAAACTACATATACCTATTATCAAACTCACTGATACAAGTAAATACCTCCATTTTCTTTCTACCAGTCTTTTCCATGATAATCTAAAAGCTGCTTTAATATCAAAACTACGTTTTTGGACTATTGATTTTTCATTGTTCTGTACAAACTTTTGTTTGATTTCATCTTTTATTACTTGACCATCTTTTAATTCAACTATTCTTGTTGAATAATCTTTTACTTCATAATCATGGGTTACAACGATTACAAGT
This sequence comes from Vallitalea guaymasensis, assembly GCF_018141425.1. NCBI lineage: Bacteria > Bacillati > Bacillota > Clostridia > Lachnospirales > Vallitaleaceae > Vallitalea > Vallitalea guaymasensis. The sequence continues at coordinate 3,868,361 of NZ_CP058561.1, read as the reverse complement.
TTGCCAGAATCAGCAATATCTTTTAATATATTTAACATTTCAATTGATGTTTTGCTGTCAAGTGCACCTGTTGGTTCATCAGCAATAATTATATCTGGATTCTTGACTAAAGCTCTTGCTATGGATACTCTTTGTTTTTGTCCTCCTGATAATTCACTAGGCTTATGATTAAGATGTTCATAAAGTCCAATGTTAGTAAGTATTGATTTTGCTCTTCTTCGTTTTTCTTTACTGTCAACAGCATTCATAGATAACCCAAGTTCAACATTTTCAAGTACAGTCAAATGCTCCATCAATTGAAAATCTTGAAAGACAAAACCTATCTTATCCTTTCTGCAATCTGCCAGTTTCAGGTCTGAAAAGCTTGCCATATCTTCATTATCAATGAAAACAGAACCTGCTGTGGGCTTATCAAGACCAGCAATAATATTTAACAGTGTAGATTTACCTGATCCAGATTTTCCAAGTATACATACAAATTCACCTGCTCCAAACTCAAGATTAATATCCTTCAAAGCTGTAAGAGGTTTTTGCTTTTCAGGATTATAAATCTTCGTAATACCTCTTATTTTAATCATTTTATCACTCCTATTAGTTAATTTTATCTAGGTCAAATTTTTATTTTTTATTTTTATAAGGTGATTATACATATTCAATATCTATTTATTATCTAGAAAATGTGTTTTTTTTGTTAACATTACTGTTAATAAATGAACTTTTTTCCTGTTATCATTAAATAATTGGTATTAAAAAAACCTTATATCCCTTTATTTGAAAAGGTTTATAAGGTCTTGTTTTTTACAAGTGTCAAAAAAATTCAATCCTCTAAAGAAATAAGATTAGATAATTGGTACTTTTATTTCAATTAAAAACTCATCTGGATTATTTATAATAAATTCATCTATTATTGTAGTAATTACTATATCACCTCTTATATTTATTCTGTTATCACTAATGAACTCTACGATTCTTTTAAATAAATCTCCTTCTGATTTATGAGAACCTTTGTGATAGGCAACTAAACATTTTCCTAATGGATATTTTTCAACATTTTCATCTTCCATAAAATTTTTATCTATAGGTAATAAGATTTTTTCAGCGAATTCCATCTCCTCTTGATTTGTTCTATTCAGAAAATCATAATTATAAATCAATAGAATATCTTTATTATGCCCTATCTCTGAATACTTAGGATATCTCTTGGTGAGTTCACCTAATTTTTTCTCAAATTCAAACCAATCATTTGCTGTTTTACATTCTCCAATTACACCATATATATCCTCACACTCTTTTATCTCTATATTACTGCCATTGATTTTATATAAGTTCCTTTTATCTTCAATACCTTGTATGATTATTTCCATGTTCTTTAGTATTGCTTGTTTTCTTCTTATTTCTTCTTTGAATATATCTTTTTTGCTTTTTAATATATTTAATGATTCATCTATATCTGTAATTTCCTTGAACTCCTTCATTTCTTTTAATGAAAACCCAATCATTCTGAAAAATTTTATGCAATCCACATCCATGAATTGCTCTATACTATAATATCTATATCCATTTGTTTTATCTATTATCTCTGGTGATAACAATCCTAATTTATCATAATATCTCAGTGTTTGGGCATCAATATCTTTTATTTTGGCTACTTCTCCAATTCTATATTTTTTCTTCATATTATCACTCCTACTCACATTTAATTTATTTTTTGCATAACTAACCATTGACCTTATAGTAATAATAAGGTTTATACTATAGCTTGTCAATAAACGCTAAAGGAGAATTACATATGAATAAAGATTTTACTAAAATTGATTTAAAAAATTATTTAAAGTTTGTTTTTCCTACTATTATTTCCATGGTATTCATATCCATATATACTATGACTGATGGTATTTTTGTGTCTAATAGGTTAGGAAGTACTGCTCTAGCCGCTCTTAACATAACTATACCTGCCTTCAACTTTATATTCGGTAGTATCTTTATGGTTGTTATTGGAGCATCAGCAATTATTGGAATCAATCTTGGAGCAGAGGATATAGAAAAAGCCAATAAAAACTTTAGCAGCATGATATATGTACTAGTTTTTATTTGCTTCTTTTATCTGTTCATAGGGATTTTCTTTACAAACCAAATAGTAAAACTATTAGGCGCTAAAGGAGATATGATTCCTTATGCAAAGGATTACTTATTTATCCTGTTTGTAGGGTCTTTTTGTTTTGTTGGAAAACTGTTTACTGAGGTTTTTCTTAGAATAGAAGGAAAATTCAATTTGTCTTTGGCTGCAACTATAGCTGGTGGACTGGTAAATATTTTATTTGATTATATTTTTATCTATTCTTTGGATATGGGCATTAAGGGGGCAGCATATGGAACTATACTTGGTGCTTTTATTAACGGGTTAGTTGGTATTATTTATTTTGCTTTCAAATCTTCTAAAATCCGCTTTGGTTTAACTAAGATTGATTTTGGTTTTATTAGAGAATCTTTAGTCAATGGTTCATCTGAAATGGTTTCAAGTATTTCCGCTGGAATTACTACTTTCATTTTCAATATGGTTCTATTGAATCTGGTTGGTGAGTTGGGTGTTTCAAGTATATCCATCATACTATATATTAACTTCTTGCTATCTTCAATCTTTATTGGCATAGCTACAGGAATTCAACCTCTGATAAGTTATAATTTTGGTGCTAATCTTATTGAAAACATTAATAAGTTACTAAAAATATCTGTTATCATCATAGGTACTATAAGTGCTTTTTCTTTCATCGTATGCAATATTTTTAGATATCAGCTTATTTCACTATTTGAAACTAAGAATGCAGAATTGATTAAGATGACTGCTGAAGCCTTTAAGATATTTAGTTTTACATTTTTTATTAATGGGTTCAATATTCTTGGTTCAGGATTTTTTACAGCTTTGAATAATGGTAAATATTCGGCTATTATTTCTTTTAGCAGGTCCATCATATTTAAGATAGTATTAGTTTTGACTCTTCCTTATCTTATGGGATTAAAAGGAGTATGGCTTGCAACACCTTTATCCGAGTGTTTATGTCTTTGTTTGACTGTTTATTTTTATAAGAAAGTTAGAAGGCTGGAGATGAAAAACGACTGTTCTATAGAATTAGAGGTAAATTAATTTGTGATAATACAGTTCATCTCACCAAATAGATACAACCTATGGTGAGATGATAAATAATTAGTCTCTTTCTAAATATAATCGGAAATGATATATTCTTTTTATTTTTTTACTATTGGTGCACAAATAGCTAATATTAATCTATTCATTAAAATTAATAATGCTAATATAAATATACATATTACTAAATGGTCAGATATCCACTTGTCAAATGTGATTAATAATACTACAAAAATTATAATCAGTGGTATATTTACAAAAATCGGTTCTCCTATTTTAGTTCCACATACATTACACCTTTGAGGAAATCTTGGGTCCATTTTAAATTTTGTTATAAATGAAATTTCGCAGTTGCAGTCTGGGCATTTATATTTCTTTATTATAATCAACTCCTGTTAATCAAATTATATCTTATTTCTATTAATCTGTTAGAGTGAATTCATCAATTGATTTTGTTTTAACTATAGTTTTTCATGATAAATCATTTACTCCTTTTTAACTAAAGGAACAAATAATGTTGATACTACTTTTAACTTTAAAAAATCCAAATATACTCTGGATGTCGATTAAGTAATTTAAGAAATATATATAAATATATTATATAAACTAATATTGCCCAACCACACATTTCCAGACCAAATATATGTTTTTTTCTATTAAAATCTAAGTACTTTTTTGCACTATATCTATATCCTCCAATTGTAAAAATCATACACGATGCTTTAAACGGGAAAAGAAACCCAATGTTAATATCATCATAGTAAATTAATATTGAGAACAAATATGCACTCAAAAATGATATAAATGTACATCTTACTCTTCTATGGTTAAATTTTTTTTCATTAAACATTATTGCAATACCTCGTTATCAATTTCAATTCAAAATATAGCTGTTTATTATACTTTTAATCATAAGAAATATTAACAATCCATTTATTACCAATAATCATGCATAGATAACCTTCCTATGTCATTATTCATTATATTATCAGATAACAATAATTAACTCTTAAAAATTACTTAATATAAATGAAGTCGTTATTTTAATTTGTTCCATATAACTTAACTCATTCCATTTTTCTAATTGATAAAAATCATTTTTTAGATTTTCATATAGCTGTGTAAAATCAAAGAATGCAATGTAGTAATCTTCATATCGTACTAATTTATCATCATACTCGTTAAGTTTATCTCCCATCTCTTCTATAAGTTTTTTATTATCATCATTATAAAGTAAAGGTACTTTTTCATAAGCATTTGTTTCATCAATACCCTCTGTTAATTTATTATATTTATCCATATATTCATTATAACATTCAGCATATAATATTTTACCCTTATTATTACTAGCTAATTGATTGCTATATAATAAATATATACCAATGATTAGTATAAAAAGTAATATTAAGAATGTGAATTTAGATTTAATATTTGACTCTTTCATTACAATTTCTCCTTAATATCTTTATCAATTTCTTACAATGCAATAATCTACATTATAGTAAAACCTAATGAAACAGAGTAATATAATGATTATCTTATCAAAACAATTATTAAAATTATCTATATAATTTTTTATTTGTTCCTCAAATATTCTTTATACATAATCCGTTGGCCTATTATATGATCCACTATTCGATTCTTTTCAAATCTGGTTAGATTATCCCAATCAGATACTTTTGCAAAAATCTTGTCCATTAGTTGATACTCTTTTTTTCGAGAGATATAAGAAAAAGAATCTTTCTGTGATTTTGAAAGCTTAGTATCCTCTATAATTTTTTTTACCTTAATCATAATTTCTTTGTTATTGTTGGTTAATAAAGTGTTTTTAATATCATAGATATCAATAGATACCATTATCTTTGCCATATTATTTTCAAAAGCGTTCACAAATCTTTCATGTTTTATTTTTTTGATTGAGTTATATATAAATACTATTGAAATCAACAAAATTGTTAATGCTATCCCTATTATTACCTTACGTTTTAAACTAATCTGTGTAAATCTCATTCACGACTCCTCTTGTTTATCTTATGGTATTTGTATAAGTAATATCTATATTATCTAGTCAGTCAATTTTTTTCAACCCTAACTGTCATCTTTACAAATATATTATTTTAAATTTTACCTTGTATCAATATGTACCCCATACTATTTTGTGTAGGAACAATGATGCCAATATTATCACCCATGATATAAAAATCATTCTCATGAGAAAATTGTGCGTAGGATTCAACAAATATTTTAATAAATGTAGTATTTTCTTCTATATCTTCAAAATTATTGTCTATTATTTCAAACTTAGTATGTAAATTATCTTTGATAAATGATTCGTCTATAACAAAAAATTCTTCTAATTCAAGTTTTCTTTCACTGGCAATATCAACAGTAATAGCATGTGCAAATCCATTTGATATGTTATGGTCACTTACTTCCCCTACAAATAGAATGCTTATAATCTCATCATTTGCTTCCATTATTTTATAATCAACACTATACTCTGTATACTCTCTATTATCTAAAATGTCATGATAATTTATAACCTCATTAAATAGTATATTATTTAATAGTTTTTCTTTTTCATTGTTTTTTAAATTATATATTTGAGGATATCGTATTTTAAGTGATTTAATCCACTCTGTATTGTCATTAGGTCTAACCATATCATTATTAATTAGTTCACTAGGTGCAATGCCATAACCATTAACTTTTATATACCATTTATCTGAAAATGTACCACTTTTTTCATTTACTACTACATTATCATTTAATTCAGTAAAACTATTATCTTTTGGGTAGGTATGTCCTCTTACCGTTTCATTATCTTTTGCTTTTTTAACATTTTTGTTATTTGGATTATTAACGATAAAACCACATGATGAAAACATAAAAATGCAAAAGATTATTAATAAACTAATTATGAACTTATTAATCTTCAAATACTATACTCCTGTTAATTGATGAATTGTTCAACTATGTAGTTTAATAGAAATAGAAATTTTTATTTTTAGTTATTCCAATTCTCATACGTTCTTTTAAATAAGTTCCGCTTTTTATTTTGTTTTAACTATAATTTGTTTTAATTGTTCATTTTTTTTAAACTCCATCTTTTATATTTTTTTATCATTTTGTTTTCTTCCTATATTAGTAACTTTATTTAATTTATAATCTTTATATATTAAATTTAATAAAGAGAATAAAACAAATTTATCATTATAAACAAGTGATTCTTTGCTAACTATAATATTATATTAATTATTAATCTTCAATATCTTTAATATTAATATCATGTTTTTCACAATATTTTTTTGCTCTATATTCTTTATATTTCATCCATAAAAAGAATCCTGCTAAAAACATTCCCCCAATAATATAAATTAAATAACTAATTTTAGACTTCCACTCATATGATGGTTGGCTAAATAGTACACTCAACATCATTCATCAAACTTCCTTTTAATAGTATAAATACTACAGTTTAGATTTCATATCCATATAATTTAGCGCTAAAAAACATGCCCCCTTTATAAACAGGGGCATATTATTTATTATCCTATTATTTTATTCTATATAAAGTATAGATATTTGTTTTCTCATCTAATGACAAGCCATATTTGAACTTATTTTTCTTGAAGAATCCTAAATCCGTATCAATATCTTTATTTGCTAATTTGAACTTAATGTCGTAGTAATACCCATATACTTCAAATTTACCTACTGATTCCAAAAGATATAATCTTAATTCTTCTGTTGACTGGATATTCATTGGGTCTGTATTTGGATAATTACCTTGTTGAATGCTTCCAAGTTGGTCCCATCCATGAGTTGACATAACTTCAAGTGGCGTTTTCAAAAAATATTTATATGATATAGATTTCTTTGCATCGTCACATGTTACATCAACATTATACCATCTATCATTAATATAAACTGCATTCCATGAATGTGAACCTACAAATGTATATATATCAGATAGTATCAATGTGGATATCCCTGCTTCATCGCACAAATAATAAAATAATGTAGCATAGGCAACACATACCCCTTTACCAGAGTTTAATGCATCTAGAGCTACTTTAGAAGTAGTATAATCTGGCTGTCCACTATATGTTATATTATTAGCAATATAATCATGTATTGTCTTTACCTTCTCTTCATCAGTCATCTTGGGATTAATTATTTTATTAATAATGTCTTTTGCTCTTCTTCTAACTTCTTGATTAGCTGAGTCACCTTTAGCTGTTTTTTCAAGTCTAGTATTTTTATCTACTGGCTTTGGTTCATATCTATTGATTATTGAATGATCTATATAGTAATAATTTTTATCCTTGAAGTTTTTATTCAAATGTATTCTACAACCTTCTTTAACAAAAATTGTTATTTTACTCTTTTTCGCATCAATATTTACATAAAACGGACCATAATCAATCATTTTAGCTGCTAGATTAAAGTCTATATCAGCTATTTCTTTTGTAAAAATATCTTTTATATAATCAAAGTCCCTAATATCCTCTAGAATTATTAAGTTTCCATCTAAAGTTATTTTAGCTGAACTCATAAGATATTCACTAGGAAATATGCCTCTCAAATAATAATTATAACAAGAGAAGTAATTATCAACATCTACAATAGCATTTTCTAGTTTATAGTATTCTTTAGGTTCAAATCTATGATTAATATAACTCATATCATAATTACCTGTATATTCAAGATATTCTGGATTTACATCATTATAATCAATAGCATTACATCTGCTATAATGACCATTAATTGAAGCAATCATGTGTGCCATCTCTTCACGAGTTAACATTTTATTCAAATCACTATATTTATCAATGAATCCAAATATATAAGCAAGTTTCACATAATCTGGATGTGTACTTTTTATACTTGGTTCATTAATAATAAATCTGTCAATATATATATCATCTTTTATTGATTCATAAACCAGTTGTGAGTATTCTCCAACTGTTATATTTCTATCAAATTCTTTTTGAAATTTTTCTGGTACTTCTCCATTTAGTATTGACTCCCCTATTTCAGTCCTATATTCAATTGATGGTAAGTCATACTTGAATGCTGTTAATGCTTTTCTGTCATTTTCAACTATATTCTTAGCCCATCTGAAGTAGCTATCTATTTCATCCAACACTTCCTTTAAAGATTTTGATTCCATTCTAAGGGTTGCTGGTTCTTTACTATATTCAAAAATTGTCTTGGTATTGGAAAACATTTCAATTATCTTTGCATATATTTTATTTTTTTCAGATGCGTCTTTACAATAATCATTTATATCTTTATCTATTTTCTTTATCTTTTTCATAATAGATTGCTGGAACTTCATAACATCTGAATGTGAAGGTGTCATAACCTTTCCTTTTATCTTTACTTCAGTATAGAAATTACCTAATGAATCCATGGAATAATCATACACTGTAGTATCTTTGCTTATAGCCTCATAATTTTCTAACCTTGTTTTAATTACTTTCTCAAAATCAATAACCTCTTCTTTTTGCAAATTTTCATTATCAGTAGATTGTTCTGCATATGCTACTACTGATAAATTTAGAGTCATGATACCTATCAATATTATTAGTAATTTTTTCATTGGTGTTGTCCTTTCTTAGTTTATTTGTTGAAACTTGTAATTATTAACCTTTAATATATTTATATATCTGTATGTAAAACATAACATATTCAATCAATCTCTTTATATCAAACTTGAATATTAAATGTTCAGTTTTTTACATGTAAAAAGATATTGTTAAAATCTATTTTTCTACTACTGGTGCACAAATAGCTAAAATAAATCTATTTATTAAAAGTAATAAAGCCAAAATAAATATACTTATTATTAGATGCTCAGTTATCCAAGTATTAAAAGTAATTAGTAATACTACAAAAGTTATAATCATTGGTATATTTACAAAAATTGGTTCTCCTATTCTTGTTCCACATATATTACATTTTTGAGAAAATCTTGGGTCCATTTTTAATTTTGTCAGAAAAGAAATCTCACATTTGCAATGTGGACATTTATGTTTTTTAATTTTAATCAACTCCTCTTAATCAAACCACATTTTATTCCTATTAATTTTTAAATCAGGTGAAGGATGTCTTTCATATAAATAACTATATTGTGCAGGTATAGTTACTTTAATTGGTTCTTGTTTTCTAGCACTAACAATTGTATTATTTTTATTCATAACATAATTAAAAGTTTCAATTATACCTTCATGCTCAAATGACACTGAAACACTGGAATATCCTTTTATTTTTTCCAATTCTTTATCAGTTTTCATAGCTGATATGAAAGTTATGAAAGTTCCTAAATTTTTAGGTTTAGGGGATAATCCCACTGTATTCAAAGTAACATTAAGCATGTCAGGTGTATTTTCATCAGTTATATCATTAGAAAGATTTGTACCTGCTTCTGGCGCTATTGAGCCTAATGCTGATACTACTCCTATTGGATATACTAATATACCAGAAATAGCATTCATAATATTAAATCCTTTTTCCATTCTGTATTTATCATTTTGAATTATGTTTAATTTTGAATGAATCCTACTATTCTTATAATAATATTGTGATTTATAATTTCCATCTTTATCTTGTGAATAATATAAACCATTATATTCATCTTTTTGTCGTATTATATCAATAGCTCTTAATATTGCAAGCATTTGATCATCTTTATTTTCTTTGGAAGATAAATAAGCATATGTTGTTTTTAAAGCATATACATTATTTAAATCTGAAGAAGATAATATATCCGCATCCTGTAAGTCAGCACTCTCTTTGATTTGTCCTACAGAGTGTTCTGAGTAATCTTTATTATTTATATGAACTCCATTATCCTCAAAAAACTTCTTTACATGAGTTATTTTACTTATCAATTGATTATACAATCGTTCAAACCAATTCTGTAAAAGACTAATACCACTTATACTTACTTCATCATGGTCCGTTTTTGTCGTATCTGTATCATGTGAACCAGTACTTGTATCTAATAATTGGTTAAGCAGATTTTGTATTTGATGTTCGCTATTGCTATATTCCATTACTGCTTTATTAATAATTTGACTTGAATTGTAAGTACTTTCAATAATATTTTGAAAATCATTTGTCAAAGTATTAAAATGGTCATCTATATTATCCCTTCTGGTAATATCAATGTCAATAGAATTCTTAATCATTTTGAATCTATTAAAAATATAGTCTATTCTTTTAGTTATTTTTATTATGTCATTTTCTTTTTCAGATAAAGTATTCAAATTGTATTTTGTCTGTCCCATAAATAGCTCCTTTCTATTATCATTTAATATTATATCTTTTTATAATTAAATACAATAAATCCTGACGAACGACACGATTTATGGGATAAAATGCATTTTCAAAACAAATATTACTCTTTATGTATAATAAGAATAACTATTTTGCCAATTAATTTCTAAACTTTAAATAGATATATATTATTCATATCAGCTATCTTTTTATTCTATCAATATACCTAAACCGCTAATTATGATATTATATTTTAATCCAATCTTTACGATATTATAGTATTAAAGTGCTATTTTTATAATTATTTCAATTTGATAAACTATAATAAGACAACCTGAGTTTTGCAGTATAAAGCCATTAAAAATAGCCGTTACCCCAGTAAATATAATGGTATACGGCTTTTCTTGTTTGTCAGAAAGTTATAGTGTAACAACTCCTTTTTTTGTGTTTCCTAAAATTTTTTTTATTTTTCCTAAAGTGAGCAATTTTCTAATGCTATATTTGTGTTTGGTATTCAATTCTAATATACGAGCAATAACCAAAGATACAAAGCATAAGCTTGTATGTGGTCCTGTCTAGAAACATAGACAAGGCGAGCCTCCAAATCGGATTTAGTCACACGGAAAGATTCCTTTTTAAGAGTAGCTTCCCTATCTTTACGAGCTTTTATAGCATACTTCTCACTATAGAAAACAACCTGTTTTTCATCAACAACTTTACTCATTTTCTTACCAGAAGAGGTAGTTTTCTCACAGTACTTTTTTGCTTTATAATCTAAATATTTATTTCCTATGAAGCATATTGCTAATAATATACCCGCAATTATCAAAACAGAATAACCAACTTTAAACTTCCATCCAGATTTGATCATTAAACATATTAATTTATCCTTAAAACAATACTCTTATTGATTATTCAAATACTGTTGAATCCCATTAATCTTATTTCTTATGCTTTGAACCATTAGAAATATTAATAATGGATTTATTACCTATAAGTATCATTTGTACTTCTAACTTTTCAGTATCACTCATATTTTCCCAATACTTAGCTTTCTCGAAGCTGTCTTTAATATCTAAATAAAAATTCTTTGCTGCTACTAATTCAAAAAAAGTCTTATCTGTTCTTAAAGAATCCATTTTAGGTATTAATTCCTCTAATTTTGCAACTTTATCAAGATTTTCTTCTGTTAAAGAAGTATCTAGATTTTTTATATCAATAGTATTTATTAACTCACTATATATTTCTGTAAATTCGTTATTGTATTTATCAAATTTGATTTCAATTATTTTAAGTCTAACGAAATTTGAAATAAAATATATCATAATTAACATAGCTATACTTGTTATAGTTATAATCTTCTTCTGTTTTTTTGTCATACTAATTCCTTTCTCATATTAATTTATACCCCTTGTTCCCGAGGTAATATGTAATTTTTATAGTACCATGTCTTCTTAAATTGCTCCTCGTGATATTTATCTTCTATATCTTTAAATATCACCTCTAAATTATTGATATTATGCTCATAATTCTTGTTTTTTTCAATAATTTCACCTATTTTACTTGATATTTTATATAATAAGTACTCTTGATCGTTATTTAGGTTTTTACCGTAAACATCAGTAAACTCATCATAAACATCTTTAGATATAGTTTCCCATTCATTAATAAATTCATTTCTATAACCTTTTAATAAAAACATATTAAATGGGTCATTATCTATTGCACTAGTATATTTAAGATTTTTGAGATTCTTTTTATCCTCAAATTCATTTTTAACCATATCAAATAATGCAATAGGCATTAATGCATTTGGATTATTAGCAAATGTACTCCACTCAGCCAGTGTATTTGCTCGCTTTGAATATTTTTCAAGTGTCTTACCAAATACAAATTGTCCTAAATCATTTGTACTTTTTAGCTGAGACATTTCGTAAATAAATTTTGTATTACCAACTGATTCAATTATTTTATCTACTAATTCTGTATTAAAATTATCATATAAATATGTATAATCCATATAGTTACTATCTGCGATAGGAATTTTTGTAAAATATTTATATAAATATGTAAAAGTATATATATCAGCCATTAGATCCAACTTGACAGCATTAGAATCAGGTTTAGGTGGATTAGTAAAATATGTTTCATCTCTAAGATTATTATTAATTTCTTTATTGTAATATCCACTAGTATCAATATGCAAAATATTATTATGATTTATATAAAAGTAATTATTTATATTGTTTATACTATCTTCCTCAATAAACCCATTTTCCTTTAATTCATCAATCCCAATCATATGTACCGCTTGGAAAGTAGCTCTATCTAATTTACCTGTTACCTCAACATTTAATCCTTTTTCACGAATATACTGTTGTAATTTCTTTATTCTTTCCTTATCATAATAATAACCTTCTTTTTCAGATGCCTTCCTAAAAATTCTATATGACTCAGATTTGCTATATGTACCTATTGCTGATTCGTCCAATACATTGCTTTCCAATGTATTGTCATCTTCAACTACTGACTTTAAATAATCTTTATTATTTATATGAACTCCATTATCATTAAAAAACTTCTTTACATGAGTTATTTTACTTATCAATTGATTATACAATCGTTCAAACCAATTCTGTAAAAGACTAATACCACTTATACTTACTTCATCATGGTCCGTTTTTGTCATATCTGTATCATGTGAATCAGTACTTGTATCTAATAATTGGTTTAGCAGATTTTGTATTTGATGTTCGCTATTGCTATATTCAATTACTGCTTTATTAATAATTTGACTTGAATTGTAAGTACTTTCAATAATATTTTGAAAATCATTTGTCAAAGTATTAAATTGGTCATCTATATTATCCCTTCTAGTAATATCAATGTCAATAGAATTCTTAATCATTTTTAATCTATTAAAGATATAGTCTATTCTTTTAGTTATTTCTATTATGTCATCTTCTTTTTCAGATAAAGTATTCAAATTGTATTTTGTCTGTCCCATAAATAGCTCCTTTCTATCATCATTCAATATTATATCTTTTTATAATTAAATACAATAAATCCTGACGAACGACACGATTTATGGGATAAAATGCATTTTCAAAACAACTATTACTCTTTATGTATAATAAGAATAACTATTTTGCCAATTAATTTCTAAAAATTAAAATAGCTATATATTATTTATATCAGCTATTTTTTTCTACTAATATAACTAAACCGCTAATTATAATCTAACATTATTAATCCAATCTTTGCGATATTATAGTATTAAAGTGCTATTTTTATAATTATTTCAATTTGATAAACTATAATAAGATAATATTATAGAAAGGGATAATAGTCCTATTCATATTTTTAGGTAGTGTGATAACTAAGTATGGAAATGTAAAAAAACAGTAGATTGATATAACCTAAGAATAAATTTTATTCTATAGAAAGGTGTTGCCTATGAAAAAGAATGCTTCCACATATATTGTAGCATATATGATTATATTATTAATTGGTGCTCTAAATTATATAATATTTAAATATAGTGCTAATTATAAACCTGTTAATTATAATTTTCATAACAGTAATTTTTATATAAGAGTTTTATTACTACCTATGATAGGTAGAATCTTATTTGGTATGAGTATTGGATTAGAGTCTCTATTGACCAAAGTAGGTAAACACGTCAAATTAAAGATGAATACAACAAGATTACTTATCATGGGGATTCCTAGCTTATTAATAAGCCTAATAAAAATACTATATGTATTTGGTATAATCCACTATTATTTTATTAGGAATGAAACTTTCTTATTATCTGCATTATTTCAAATTTTATTTGGCTACATAATAATTAGCAGTATAGAAAAAAAAGAAATCACTAATTAAATAAAAGTTATCCTCATATATTAATCCATATGATTTTAAATATATGAGGATAACTCTTCTATTATTACATAAAAATATCTACTGTTATGGCATTCATTTTTACCTAACCTTGATATAAACCATTCCCCAAAATTCAACTGTAGGTACTTCAAAACAAATATAACGTCCACGATCCATTGATTCCATTGTATATTCTAAAGTTTTGCTACTAGCCATCTCACCATCTGGCGTAGCATAATATACTCCCAATATCTCTTCATCTATCAAAGCTTGAATCTTAATCCCTTTTACTTTTTTAGGTTTGTTTTTCTTTTCTTCATTCCATATATCACTATCTATCCCCATCATATTGACTAGATGAATTACCTTACAATTATCAGTTTCCCTTATCTGTGTCCATATTGATTGTTCTTTAGGGTATGAGGAAAAATCACCACCTGAAAATATATATTCTGTATTAATGCCATTTGCATGAGTCATAGAAATATCCTTAGCATTAATGTCATATAGTATGTCACCATACCTAACAATAAAATCATAATAATTCCTAACCTTATTAGTATGTTCATCTAATATTTTACCATAGTTTACATAATATGGATCACATAACACCCCATTATTCTCACCTAACAATAATTGAAATCCTCCACTAGCCGAAATAACAGCAGTTGTTAGAAGTAGACTATTAAGACAACTTTCTGGACTACAATCATATTTCTTATCAAAACATTTTAGATATGCTGCAAGAATAACCTGCTTACCGCTTAATTCCTTAGCTCTATGAATGAGTTCATACAAATGTCTATATTTATATTGAGGATTCCACACCTCTATGTAACAAGCGGCTTGTTCACTAGGTGCTACAGCTTCTATTGCCCAGTTGCTGACAGCATTAAATATCAGACCAACTTCTGGCTTCACTTCTCTTAGTCTATCATAGGTTCTATTGATAAGAGGCAAAAACTGTTCATCCAGCTTTTCTAGTTTTCTCTCATTATTTAGCTTGGAATAAGCTGTTTTTGGAAAGCCATATGTATCAAGATGAATCCCGTCAAAATCAAATTTATCAATAGCTAATTGGAATTGATCTATTATATGCTTGGTCCAAGGTGAAGAACTTGCAATATTCATTATATAGAACCATTCTCCTAGATTCTGGGGTTTATCTTCGTTAGTATAAAGAGCCCATTCTTTATGAGTATTATAGAATTCCTTGGAAGCGGCATATATACAGCCATAACCTATTGAAGCCATATTGTAATCATGACAGCTTTTTATTTTACCCAAAATAGCTTCCTTTGACAACTTTCTATCTAATAGGTCTATAAAATAAGGTTCTCCAGGTATCAAATCTTCATGTTTATACATCCAATCATAAAATTGAACAGCATTAATGTGGTACTTAGACATCTGTGAGATATCTTCTTCGTCCTTTTCATCTTCTTTATAAAAATCACTTAAGAATCCATATCTTGGTCTGACCTTCCAGTGTTCAAGCACATCAAAAGCTGTATCTTTACACTCATTTTGAACCTTGATCTCAACACCATAACCTCTATTTTCAACAACTGGTGGTAAATATTCAATTACTATTTTATTTAGCCCTTCATTCAGTACGTGTATTTCTTTGGTATTAGATATTATCTCATCCAACTGATATATCTTACATCCAATATAATAAGGTTTATTATCTTTATTTCTATTATTGATCTCTACATTAATCTTTACTTTTTCATTTAGCTTATATACTGCTTTATCAGTAAATACATCCATAATTTCGATTCTTGTTGTATCTGTATTTTCCATTCTTCTCACCTCTAAGCTTTATTCTTTTATTGCACCTTCGCCAATGCCACCAACTACAAAGAACTTTTGGTTTATAGTATAGACAAGCATTACTGGAATAAGGGTAATTATTGATGCGGCAAAAACCAAGCCATATTTGGTTGCGTGCTGCCCATTGATTCTGTGAATTACAATTGGTAATGTCAATAGACTTTCTTTTGCCCCTAATATTATCTTTGCAGTCAAAAAATCATCCCAAGTTCCCAATAAGACAAGTATTGCCAAAGTACCTATGGCTGGTTTTGCCAGAGGCATAACTATTTTCTTGAATATTGTAAAATGCGAACCTCCATCAACTACAACAGATTCAATCAACTCATTTGGTATCGCCTCAAAAAATCCTCGTAGGAAAAAGGTATTTCCACATATCCCAGTACCTACATATAGTAATATCAATCCTCTTCTTGTACCTATCATACCTAATTCGTTGATTAACATGAATTGAGGTATGATATTAAGTACTCCTGGAATCATTAATGTAAAAAGATATAATTTGAATAATAATTCTCTGCCTCTAAAAGGTATCTTAGCAAAGGCATAAGCTGATAGGGCAGAAATGAATATGACAATTATAGTTGTAACAAAAGTAATAAAAACACTGTTTCCAAAGTAATTAAATATATGATAAACATTTATAATTTCTTTAAAATTATCTAATGTAAATTCCTTAGGTAAAAGTCTAGGTGGATTAGGTAAAGAAAATGTAAATGTTTCAAATGAATTACCAATCATAATTATAAATGGCAGCATAAAAATGATAGCTCCCAATATGAGTAGTAACCATGTGAATGTCTTTCTAAAACGTCTCAATATAACTCATCTCCTTCTTAATAATCCACTTTCATCTTTTTATTCAATATCAAAGTAACAATCAATATACTGACAGCTGTAAGAATTCCAATAGCCGCTCCTTCACCGAATTTGTACAACTTGAATGTACGTGTATATAGTAAGTATTGTAATACACTGGTCTTACCTCTTGGGTCGCCTCCTGTTAATACTAGCACTTGTAAAAATACATTAAATGACCCTATCAATAATTGTATAGTTAAAAAGAATGAAGTTGGTTTTATAAGCGGTATGGTCACTTTCTTAAGTTTCTGTAATCCTGTAGCACCTTCTATGTCTGCAACTTCATAATAACTTTTGTTGATTCCTTGCAATGCAGCCAAATATAATAACATGGCATAACCTATATTTTTCCATATTCCAAGTATCCAGATTGATATATTTCCACCCCATTCAGTCTTCAACCAATTTATAGGTTGTGGAATTATATGAAGGATATTGACAAGTAAATAATTAATAGGTCCTTGAATTCCAGGGTTAAAAAGATATTTGAACATTAATCCTGCAATAATCCATGAAGTTATTACTGGTAAATAGTAAATCACCTTGAATGTAACAGAAAATTTCTTAATAGAATTAATTGCTACCGCAATGATAAGCCCCAAAAACAAAGTAATTGGTGTTACGACTACAGCATACAAGATGTTGTTTCTATAAGCTGTAAAAAAACGTTGCTGCGATTCATTAAATAACTCTTTATAGTTGTTAAGCCCTGTAAAAGTTAACTTACCAGACATTATGTCATAATCTGAAAAACTGATTTGTATGTTTTTGATCATAGGATAAAATATAAATGCAATGGCTAATATCAATCCTGGTAATATAAAAATAATGGCTTGCCAAGATTTGTTATATATTTTGTTTGACTTAGTATGTGTCCTTTTCTTAACTAGGTTTGTTTTCATACGCCTTGACTCCTCCAATGAAGTTAATAATAAGGTCTATCCTAGAATACATAGCACTCTAAGATAGCCCCTTATCAATTTTATATCTCATGTTAATTTTGACTAAGAACTTCATCCAATAATGATGCTGCTTGTTTCAAACCATCTTCAGTTGTTGCTGCTCCAGTGAGTATACTGTCAAACGCATCTTTGATATATTCTTCAATAGTAGCTTTTTCAGGTGATGGAATACGTGTTCTGGCGTTGTTCAATTGTTCAAGATACACTGACCAGACTTCATCACTTGTTAATTTTGGATTCTTAGCTGCTGATTTTAAAACAGGCATTTGACCCATTTCCTGTCCCATAAGTACTTGTACTTCCTCTGATAGTAGGAACTTTATAAATAAGAAGGCTTCTTTTGGATGTTCACAGCTGTTGAATATACCGATACTTTCACCTCCAACTATTGAACCTGATTCATTATTGTAAGTTGGGATTAAAGCAGGTTTCAAACCTAATTCTTTCCAATCACCTGTGAAAGCAAAGAACCAAGGTCCTTCAAGGAACATAGCGTATTCTCCTGATTTGATACCATCCCAAGCATCTGTGGTACCATCAATCTCTTTAATAGTGAACATTCCTTGTTCATGAAGTTCTTTTAATTTATTCACTGCATCAATGCTTTGTTGGCTGTCAATATAACCTGTAGCTTTAGTGAAGTCTTCATTAGTCAACACGCCACCGAATGACCAGAAATAAGGTAAGAAATCCCATTCTCCAGCACTAGAAACATTTAATGTGTATCCACCTTTTTTGGTACTTGCGTCGATGAATTCTTCCATTGTTTTAGGAACATCTTCAAATCCTAGTTCTTTTAATTTGTTCATATTGAAAACTGCTGCTTTACAATTTGTATCTAGTGGTAATCCATAGTATTTACCATTATAATAATTAGTAGACATTGGTCCTTCAAATAGATTGTCTTTTAGTTCATTGAAACCTTCCATTTCATCTAGTGACATTAAAGCTCCTATTTTGGCTAATCCAGAAACATCAGTTATATCAAGTCTAGCCACATCTGGTGTTGTATTGGTTCCAGCACTTATAACAATTTGTTCACGGTATTGATCATTACCTTGTGCTACAACTTCTACTTCAATATTTGGATATTTTTCATTGAACATTGGTATAATTTTTTCTTGGAAGAATGGAGTTTCTTTGTCGGCACCATAGTTATGCCAAAAAGTTATTTTAACTTTTTCCTTAGACTTATTATCTTCACCTGTATGAGTTTGTTCATTTGTTTTACCATCTGTATTGTTGTTTGGGTTATCTTTTACATCTTTGGTTTCTTTAGCACATCCAGTTAGTAGTAACCCTAAGGTTAAAACTGCAATCATTATGTTTCTTATAATTTTCATTGTATTACCCCCTTAATAGTAGATTCTGTATATGTATAATTATAGCCATTGGATATAATAATAAAATAACTAAATCTGACTTTCTTTATACAAAACCTACTTTTTAAAAATTTATAGGTTGATAATTGTTGGTAAGAGATATTATACTTAATTAGGGAATAAATATATATTTTTTTAGTATTTTTATATTGTAAGATTGTCAGTGTAAAGGGTTAAAATCACTTGCCTTACCCTGAGAAGCGGTCGGTCTGCGTAATTTTAACCCTTTACACTTCTTCATTGCTATATAAGTAGTTACTGTTTATTATTATATTTTATAGGGGAGTGATTTTGTGATTTTTAGGATGAGAACTAATGTATTGCCTGTTGTAAGATTTATTGGGCAGATATCATATCATCAGGGGTGGAAGCATTTTGAGAGGAAAGCTGATGAGTTTATAGTATATGTTATCAAGAAGGGTGATATGTATATAGAGGAAGATGGAGTGCGGTATCATTTACGGAAGAAGGATATTTTTTTCTTTGAGCCTGGTAAAGTCCATAATGGTTATAAATCGGCATCTTGTGAGTATTTTCATATTCATTTTTCTAGTTTAGTATTGAAGGAATTGGAATTTAATAATGATAGTGATTTGGTTAATGAATTGCGTAGGAGGAGATATATTGCGACTACGAGTAATTGTTTGTCTAGTGAATTACCTAATGATTCCACTTGTTTTTTACCTAAGCAGTATTCGTTGGAGCATATTGATTATTATTCTAATAAATTAAAAGAGTGTATTAATAATTATGAAATACGGATTGAGAATTATAAGGAAATCATATCTACGGAATTACTTAATCTTCTCATTAGGATTTCTAGGGAATTTGCTTCGGATATTATAGAGTCTTCTTCTAATCAGATAAGTAAACCTTTGCATAAAGCTACGGAGGTTCTAGATTATATTAATAGTGAGTATACCAATAAGTTAACTGGTGAGATTATAGGTGAACATTTTGATTCTAATTATGATTATCTTAATAGATGTTTCAAACAGCTTACAGGTCATACAATCATTAATTATGTCAATATGCTGAGAATCAGTAAGGCTAAGGAGCTAATACTTACAACCAACATGAAGTTTACTGAAATAGCTTATCTTGTAGGTATTGACAATCCTTATTATTTCAGTAGATTGTTTAAACAACATGCTGGATGTACCGCTACTGATTATTATAATAATACTATGCTTCATCCTTAGGTAGTAGATTATAATAATAATCAGCTAATTCTTTATACTGTTTTATAGCTTCAATGCCTTTTGGGCTGATTCCATAGATGCCTCTATCTATTTTGGTGAACCAGTCGTAAAAATTATTATATAGTATGGAAGTGGTTTTATCACCTGTTCCTAGTTCCCTTAGCTGTTTTGGTGATAAGTTGCCGTATTTTTCTAAGCAGCAGGCAATATGTATTGAATTTTCCTTATATGCTGTCATTAGCTTTGTCTTAGTGCTTCCTCCTACATTGAAATTACCGTATCGTCCTTCAATCTCAGCTATAATATTATTTTTCTTCTTAGATGATAATCTCTTGCTTTGATTTCTGTCAAAAGGTTTAGGGTGATATACCACCTGAACCAATGGTTTGTTGCCTTTGAATGAAACAAATATCAGTCCTAGTTCTAATCTCCTGATTAGATAAAGCTTGTCCTTCCATTGCCTAGAAAACATTTTTTTAGGTCGTTCTATTGCAAGATATACTCTATCAGTTAGTCTTTGTCCTTTGGTTCCTTGAATCAACAGTTTCATGTTCAGAACTTTCTTAAGTTCAATGACAATTAGTTCATCATCTTTCACTGCTGTTACGTCAATAGATTTGACCTCGCCATTAACTTTGTATCCTAGATCCGTAAAATAATTGTATATAGGGTCATATAAATCCGTTTCTTTTATCTCCATCGTCATTCTCCATTTTATTTATATAAAATATTATATACTTTATAGATTGATTAGCCAAGTTGCAAGTTATAAATCCTTATAAAATAAATATATATGCCTATCCTTAATTTTTACTATTTTTGTATTTTTAGTGCTTGGTCATAATATTATAGTAATAAATACTTATAGAAAGGAATGTTATTTATGCAAAGAAAAATATCATTGATTATGGTAATTCTTCTTTTTTATAACTTATTATCTATTCCATGTGTACAAGCAGAAGAAGATACAGTTAATGAAATTAAGGTTTGGGAGAGCTATTTTGGTGATGGAGAGAAATATGCACTGAAGAAAATGGATTCCTTATATTTTAGTAAGTCCGGTACATGGGGAAAAGGTAATGTTATTAATGTATTATCTCATGAAACTGATCAAACCATGATTGGTATAGGGGGAGCACTTACAGAATCGGCTGTATCTGTTATTAATAGTTTGCCTAGTGATAAGCAGCAAGAGATATATGATGCATATTATAATGAATCAGGTGCTGAGTATTCAATTGTAAGAACCCATATAGGGTCTTGTGATTTTTCTGTAGGGGAATATTCCTATGCACCAACCCAAACAACTGATCTTTCTAATTTTTCCATTGACCCAGATAAGGATGATATCATACCAGCTATTAAAAAAGCTTTATCTTATAACGGAGATATCAAAATATTTGCAGCTCCTTGGGCACCTCCTGGGTGGATGAAATATAGTGGTATAAGATATGGTAATGGAGATGGGGGAGGTATTAATGCTGGATCAGTCTCTACAACTCCAAATCATATGTTGCCTGAATATTACCCTCTATATGCGAAATATTTTGCGGAGTATCTAAAAGCCTATAAAAAAGAAGGTATCGATTTTTATTCTATTTCTATGCAAAATGAAGCTCAGAATAATCCAGATTGGGAAGCTTGTTATTGGACCATTGATTCTACTATTAATTTCATAACCAATCATCTAGGTCCAAGCCTTGATAAAGAGGGATTTAAAGATATTAATCTGTTAGTATGGGATTGGGATAAACAAGAAGGTGCTATTGGTAAAGGTGATGGTTTTATTACCTTCAATGAAACTTTATTACAATCTAGTGCCGCTGAATATATTGATGGTATTGGGTTTCATTGGTATGGTCCTCTTGATATAGCTGATGAGATTGTAAAGCGACCTACTTGGGCGGTTGATGACTTCAAAAATATTGCCTATTTTCATCATAATTATCCTACAAAATTATTAATTGCAACAGAAGGTTGTCAAGAGAAAGGACCTTGGCTTAATTCCATTGAACCTGCAAAGAGATATGTGTTTGATATGATTAATGATTTTAAGGTTGGTACAGCAGGATGGATTGACTGGAATATGGTTCTTAATACATGTGGTGGACCTTTACACCGTGAAACCAATTATTGTCATGCTCCTATTATGGTTGATACTGCAACAAATGATATTATATACAATCCGGCATACTATGTATTCAAACATATGAGTAGAACTATAAGACCTAATGAAGTAAGAGTTAATACAGAAAGTACATCCCGTACATATAGGAAAGGTGATGTAATAACAGTTTTTGATGCTAAAGATTATGAATTTACAAAAGGGTTGCATGAAGTTGCCTTTCAAGATAAGGAAACAGGTAAAATCAAATTGATTGTAGGCAATATTTCTAGTGAAATACAAGAGTGTGTTATTAGAGAAGGGGGACGATATGTTACAACAGCTATCAACCCCTATACTTTATTAACTTTCTCCATAGAGCCAACAGCAAATACTGATTATCACACAGCTATTCACTCTGCTGCAGCATCTTCTTATGAACATAGTCCTATTCATGATTACTCTCCAATATCAGCTATAGATGGCAATATTGAAACAAGATGGGCTAGTGATTGGAAAGATGATGAAAACATTACCTTTGATCTTGGTGAAGAAAAGGATATAACAGGTATTGATTTACTATGGGAAAACGGATGGTCTAATGAATATGATATACTAGTGTCCCAGGATTCAGTAAATTGGGAAGCAGCTCAACATGTGAAGGGTAATGAAATGGATATTTATGAGATAGATGGTATGCATCCTACTACTATTAATTTTACACCTGTTTCTGGCAGGTACATAATGCTAAAAGGTATTAAACGAAATCAATCTTATGGCTATTCATTGTATGAAGTTCAAATAATTTGCAATAAATGAAAAAAATGGAGTATATTTTCTTGCAAAATAATAAATACTAGTATTGTTAAATTATAACTAATACAATTAGGAGGAAAAATATATGCATAACCAAATGAATAATCAAAATCAACAAGGCAAAAATGCTATTCAACATGTACATGATGTACAATCACAATTAGAAAGCGCTAAAAATTGTTTGAATCAAGCAATAAGCACAGTAGAAAAACCAGAAAACAAAAAGAGAATCCAAGATACTCTTAATGCAGTTAACAACGCATTAACTAGCGTAAATACTACTATTTCTAACTACCAAGAATCTTAATCAGCATTTAAAAAAGCATAGAAATTATTAAGGGGCTGTCGTAATACATAAGTCTTCAAACAATGTATTATACGACACCCCTTATGTATTTATCTATTAATACATAAATCGCTACTTAGTCTTTCAGCAATCTTTTTGTCCAAATCCTTGACAATTTCGATATATCTTGTCCAGCTATCAAATTCATTGATACTCTTTTTAAATAGAATCCTTTCAAAATTTCTTCTGATTTTATTTACATTCTCTTTATCTTTTTCACTGATATTATCATTATTAAGAATAGTGATAACAGTACTTAATGCTTCTATTACCCTATCTCTTTTTGAATCATTGATTACACTAATGAAATTTTCGTCAAATTCTATAATTGTATCATAATCATTATTTATCTTAACCTGTTCCATCAAGGATTTTGTGTAACCTACTATACATTTATCTCTATCACATTTACCACAGTATTTTTTGCCTAAACATATTTCTTCAATCTTATTGTCCAATTTAGCGTAATAATCATATAACATTTGTGAAGTCTTCAGATATTTTGATGCCTTTTCCTCTGCACGAGCTTTCAATAGAGCTCTGAGTCTTATAATAAATATTGTAGTGACTACCACAAGAAATAGTATTACATATACTGGTTGCAAATAACTCTTAGGTACTGTTGAAAATAATTTGGTTATACCAAAAATCATGAAAATAGAAGCAGCAATCAGTTTAATAATGAATTCTGGGATTTTGTTTCCTAACTTTCTGCCAATGAATATACCTAAACCTCCTGTAACAATCATACCTGATACAGTACCAAGAAGTATTATCAATGGATAAGAAGCATCTGTTGATAATGTAATTGCAGTAAGTTGAGTTTTATCACCCAATTCCCCAATAAAAAATGCTGTAGCCACAGTAAAAACCGGTCCTAGAGACATAGTTTTATTCTTCTCTTCACTATCTTCTTCCTCAATCTTTAATGTCCATATGGAAAAGCCTATGAAGGCAAAACCAGCAATCATTCCAAGAGTATTAACAGGAATAAAGCGACATAGATAGCTTCCCAATATGACAGCTAAACCATGATTGAGTAGTGCTCCTAGGAAAATACCACCTAGAACTGCCCTAACTTTGTAACGAGTTGCAAATGCCATTGCTAATATTTGAGTTTTGTCACCCATTTCTGCAATAAAAATCAAACCAAAAGCCTTAATAAATTCTGAAAACATTTCTAATCCTCCAATAATCTCTATAAGAATATCCAAAAGGTAGAACTTATCTTTAGTATATTGAATACATTCATGAGATACTCAATATTAGTAGATAATGAACGCTAAGTAACAATAAAAAAAGAAGTGAAAATTATAGATTGGTACCATTATACCAATCTAAAAGTCTCACTTCTTTAAATTCTATTTAAAGCGAATAAAACCAGGATTTCTCCATTATGTTGACTTTATTCATGACTACCGTCACAGTTACTCCCTTTTAGAACATCTATGATTTTAACACAAAAACATTCATATGTAAATATCAAAATAACAAATGATAATTATTATCAATTATTTCATTGTGTACATAAGATTATTCTATTAATTGCTCATAGCTCACACCATATTTTATAGCTATTTCCTTTGCATAACTTTGACCTAGGGGTTTACCTTCTCTAACCTTAAAGGATTGAACATCATCTTTTGAACCAGTTACCAAGTTAACTACTCTTGGTGCCTCTACATGTTCATCCATATTCATGTCCTCAACTTTTTCTCCTAATTCATGTAAATGTGTATTGAATATAACTGTTGCACCTAATAACTGAAGAGCCTTTAATACGTCTGTTGCTATTATTAAACTCTCCAGATGACTTGTTCCATCAAAAGATTCATTCATCAGTAGGAGGCTGTTGGGTGACATATGGGAATAGATAGTAGAGAATCTTTGGCATTCTTCTCCTAACCTTCCATAAGTCACTGTTTGTATTTCTTCACTTGGAAAATGCAGAAACAATCTATCAATCAATCTTATTGTTGCATTCTTAGCTGGAATATAGAATCCAAGCTGTGAAAACCAATAAATCTGACCAATTGACTGTGTAAAAGTGGTTTTTCCTCCTCTATTAGCACCTGTAAGTATGAATATATTACCTATGGGTTCTATACCGAAATCATTTAAAACCATTTCATTGTTTTTTTGAGAATCCATCATATCATAAGCCAAGTTGATATTATATAGTCCTTCGATCTTAGTTGAACCTTCACCTATAACTCTAGGCTTACATATTGGAAAACCTCCATCATTCATCTTATTATAAATTCTATAAGCAATTTCATAAAAGATTATATCTTGTTTCAAAGGTTCATAAACACCTAATAGACTACTGTTGAATTGATCACAGAAAGCTATTAATTGTTTCATTGCAGGTGCGATAATCTTTTCTAAGTTATTTAATGAATCTGGCAGCATCAGGCTTTCTGGTGCAAAAATTTTTCTTGGTATGGATTTTAATTCAGAAAAACCATAATTAACAATCTTAGAGACTTTTTTCAATTTTCTACTGTATTTGAAGGGCTTATCTTCTAATGATAAAACAATGGCTTCAACAGGCTTTAGATTATAGTCAAAATTAATTCCTACTTTTAGACTGTGAACACCTTCCTCCATCTCTTTTATATGATAGATGTCTTCTTTGAAGTTATGATAGACGTCACTATCTATGGTGGATTGCAAAAAATCTCTGAATAAGGTTAGTCCCTTTGAAGCAATACTAGAATTTTTTAACATATGATATATATTTTCCGTCAAAGACATCACATTAGCTACTTCATCAATTCTTTTCAACAAATTGTAAAGGGTGGCTTCACTTTCAAAAGCGAATTTTATCATATTCTTTATCTCAACACATTTCTGCAATGTATTTTTTAATGTATCTAATAGAAGGGGATTATTAATAAAATCGTTAAGTATATCTTGACGATATTCTATAGTATCAGCTGATGCTGGTACCTTTTTTAATAAAGAAACCAAGTCACCTTCTAGGTTGTCTGCTAGATCATCCAGGATTAATGATATATTGATATCTTCTATAGTTCTATCATCCAATTCAAAATAAGAATCAGAGTCTGTCAACCATAATAGACTAAGTTCATAACTATCATTCATGTTCAAGATTTTTCCCCCAATCTCTCTACTAATTGAGTATAGGTAACTTTATATTTTTCTGCTATCTCCCTGGCATGGCTCATCCCTAAGGGCTGTCCCTCATAGATTTTATAGGTGTTTTTACCATTACTAAACCCTACAACATAACTTTTAATATGGGTATCATTTTCTAATTCTTCATTGATTCTATGAGCCATCAAACCTAATTCGTGTAGATGAGTATTATATATCATACGAATTTTTTTGAATTTTACTGCCCGAATAACTTCTTCTGCTATCTTTAAGCTTTCCAGATGACTTGTTCCTGAAAAAGATTCATTGAGCAATAGTAAGCTTCTATTAGTAGCTTGTCTAAACAATCTACTGAAATCTTCACATTCTTTACCGAATTTTCCAAGATTGATAGTTTCTTTTTCCAAGAGTGGGAAATGAGTGTAGACTCCGTCAACCAAACTTAGCTCAGCCTTTCTGGCAGGAATCAATAATCCTAGTTGAGCAAATATTTGAATCTGACCTATGGCTTGAGTGAATGTTGTTTTACCACCCCTATTTGCGCCAGTCAGTATAATAACTCTTCCTTCTTGTCCCATTTCAAAGTCATTACATATGATTTCTGGTAAGTCATCCTCCTCTTTATTAGATAACATCTCATAAGCAAGAGATATATTATAACAATCTGTCACATTCATTTTTCTTTCGTCTGATGGTATAAGCTGTGGTTTGCAAATAGGTAATTCATTAATTTTCATAAGCTTCAATAGATCACAACTTGATTTATAGAAGGTAATTTCTCTAAGTAGCGAAATAAATGGTTCTGTATCAATCTTCGTGTATTTTTCCATGAAAGACTTCAATATTGCTTTGTGATCTTTTAATCCATACTCAATTTCATCTAATAAATCCCAATTAATCTTACTAATAGAAAAAACTGGTGCATAATTTTTAAGATAAGTACCGAGAAATTTCTCATTCACTTCTATTGCTGTAGATACTTTCCTGAAAGCCTTGGGATACCTATATTTGTATTCACTTACCTTAGTTACCTGTGCTTCATAAGGTCTCATGACAGGTGACATGTTAATAGATAACTCTACTCCTTTAATCTTGGTAAATATGTATCTAATCTCTTTTAAATCTTTCTTCATCTGTTTGAATCTATCTTTGTTTATGATTTCATCAATATTTACTTTTAGCCTATTCAATCCTGCTGATGAAGGTTTATAATATGATAATGTCTGATTAAGGGATTCTACACAGTTTATTGAAGCCTCTACTGTTATTACCAAGTCAATAAGGAAATATAAGTTAGTCAGGTTATTACTAAACTTCCCATTCTTGGATTTCAACTCCCAGAAACCTTTCAGGTCATTTTCCAAATCCAATATAAAATCTGGCTTTTCCATAAAATCAGCCATTATATCTTGTCTATATTTGATAGTAGCTTCATCCATACATAGTTTGTATATTATTGATTCATTCTCCTTGCTCATTTCAATTAGTTTTTTATAGATTATATGTAAATTAAGATCCTTGATTACTTCTTTATCTATGTTCCTTATTTTTGATTCCTTCAACCATAATAAACTATCAAACATTGATTAACATCTCCTTAATAACTCTTTTATCTAAATGTTAACTATAATCTATATTTTATCATAGATATAATAATAAAAGTGAAAAAAATAAGTGAAGTTGCATAATAATACAACTTCACTCATAGCATTTATCAATATTCTTTTAATCTTTTTATAGTATTATCTCTTTTACCATTTGGCTGAGGCTGGATTTTTCTTCAACACCTTTTATCAGGTCAGATGATTTTGATATATCTCCCATTAGGATACCACCAGTAAACTTATTACCTGTAAAGTATAGCTTTTTATAGATTGCTTTATCTTTATCTTGTTGATTAATACTATTATATGATAGGTCTTTTTTATTTCCTAGATCTCCAGTTGAAAATATGTCCATGTTCATTGCATTGAATATATTATTAGGTATAATATTTTTATAGGTAAGAGTATCTCCAACAGCATTGGCACCTGCAACTTCACCCTGTTCTATGGCTTGCTGCCATATATAATAGTTGATACCATCAAACTCAGTTACATCTCCTGCTCCATAGACGTTCTCAATATTGGTTCGCATATATTCATCAACAATAATTCCTCTATTGACATTTATACCCGCTTCTTGAGCTAATTCTGTATTCGCTCTGACTCCTACAGATACAATGACCATATCTGCTTCTATTATCATATCATTACTAAGTTTAACTCCTGTTACTTCATCTTCCCCAAGAACAGCATCAGCAGTTACACTTTTATGAATGTTGATTCCTGTTTTCTTAATACCATTTTCCAGTATCCTAGAACTTTCTTCGTCCAATTGTTTTGGTAATAGTCTATCAGCCACCTCTATAACAGTTACATCAAGTTCCAATTTCTTTAATTCCCAAGCTGCTTCAAGACCTAATAATCCCCCTCCGATAATAGCTGCTTTATTACAATTCTTTGCATAAGCTTTTACTTCATCAGCATCAGATAATGTCTTAATAGAAAAGACACCTTTTTTATCAATACCTTGAAGTTGTGGTATAAAATTATGGCTGCCATTTGCCAATATCAATTTTTCATAGGTTACAATTTCTTCATTATCAAGTATGACCTGGTTGTTACTGGAATCAATCTTAGTGACTGCAGTACCAAGCATCAAATTTATGTTATTCTCACTGTACCATTCTTTTTTATGAAGGTAAAAATATTCTTCATCATGGCTATCACTAATATAATCTGATAGACTAGGTCGATAATAAGCATAATTAGGGTCTTTGTCAATAACTATAATCTCAGCATTGGTATTTCTTTTTCTTATTGCTTCAACTGCTGAAATACCTGCAGCATTATTACCAACTACAACAACCTTTTCCTTTTTGTCAGAAGTAAATACTGGTTCTTCTTCAGTATATAATTCGAATTCTTCTGATGGTGCACCACATACTGGACAGATTTCAGGAGGTTCATCTCCTTCAAATATTTCTCCACAAATAATACATCTCCAAAGTTTCATATTACCGTCCTCCTTGATTATTCATTATTCTTATCTATAGGATATACTTGTTGATAATTATTGTCAAGTAAAAGTTATAATTACATAAAAAGACATTTTTATTTTATTTATCCTTCCCTTATATCTCTATATTCTCCAGGAGTTATCCCTTCATACTTTTTAAAATATCTTGTAAAGCTTTGAGTATTATTATACCCTACTTCTATAGCAATATCCTTGACAGTATCATCTGTTTCTATCAATAATTCTTTGGCTTTGGTAATACGAATATTATTTAGATAATTTATAAAAGTTATACCTAGATTCTCTTTTATTATCTTTCTAAGATGTGAATAACTAATGTCCAATTTATCAACTAACCAATTCAAATCCAAGTTGCTGTCAGAGTAATTATCACTAATGAGCTCTACTACCTGTTTAATGTTTTTACTATCCTTCACACTGTTATTCTCCTGATATTCGATTATATTCTTATAGATATATAATAAAAACTCTCTAATGTCTTCAACTGTATCTTTTTCAGATAGCTCTCTAAATATGTTGTATGATTCTTCAAATACTTCTGTAATACTTATATTGGCTTCAAGAAGATATTCTATGGTCCTGCTAAGTAAGGAATAGAATATTGGAACAATGCTTTCATAAGAAACATTTTTCTTGTTCTTAATCTCACTAATGATATCAATCAAACTAAGTTCAATATCTTCATAGGAGTTTTTCTTCAAATAATTCATTATATGCTTTTCTCTTGTTACAAAATCAAAATCGGCTCTATCATTATCCTTTAATCCTTCATAATATATAATGCTGTTGTAACCTGCAATTATTCTGTAGTTAAGTGCTTCAATAGCTTCTAGATATGACAGCCTGATTCTTTCTTTTCTCTTATATATATTTCCTACCCCTATTGAAATGGTAAAATCCTCAATAATTGAAGTTTGTTTTATTATTTCCTCTGTAATATGCTTCAATGAATCAACGAACCCTTCCTGGGTTAATCCTAGTATAATAACTACTTTATCTTGATTTAATAAAGAGCCTGCCCCTATAATGCCCTCGTTATTATTTGCCGTTACCTGCTCAGCAGTCTTTAATAATAAGGTCTTGAAGTAATATTGCTCCTTATATAAATATTTTTTTGAAAAACTATTATATCTATCTATTGATATAACCAAAGTACAATACATATTTACTCCACTATTAAATATCTCATTGATTTTTTCACAATTACCCCGAACCAGCTGCATAATATAAGATTGGCGGATAGCCTTTTCATTCATTTCAAATAGATTTATCAATTTTTGGTCTTCTTCTAGGATATTACTGACTACATCAGAGATTACATATAATTCATTTTTCTTAGCTTTATTTTTATCAATCTTGAACTTTAGATTTTCTAGAATATCATTAATTGGATTATATATTTTTTTGGATATATAGTAAGCGAATACAACTCCAAAAATTAATATGATGACTGATAGAACAATCAACCATATGTTGAAACAATTGACTTGTTTATACAAAGAATTTAAAGATATTGCATTAACATAGATCAATCCAGTATCCCTAGATTTGGAATATGAAACCAAGTATTTTTTATGGTGTATATCTTTTATAAGATAACCTTTTGCTTCTTGTGATTCAATGATACTATTTATTAATGACCTAGATATCTGTTGACCTTGATTTATTCCATTGACTATTATTGTCCCATCAGAATTAAGAATATAAAAGAAATCATTGTTATAAGTATCACTTTCGTTTATTGAAGAGAAATCAAATACTTCTTTATTGATGTTGATAACAAGAGCACCTTCAAAATCAAAGGTATTCAATAATTCTAATGGATATATCATAGTTACAACTGTACTTACTATATCTCTATCTATGTCTATATAATAAAAGTAATCAAGATTTTCTTCAACTATCTTTCGCTTAGGTAGAATTTTTATCTGTTCTTTATTCATATTGTAAGCTTTAGTCCATTCAGTATCATAAAAATTTTCTTTATTATAGATTTCTCCCCATGGAGTAATTATTTTGTTGGTTTTATTATTAAACAAGTATATGGTATGTATATCATCATTTGCTACAATATAAGAATTCAATAGATTCGCTACATCAATAACTTTTTCAATGTAGTAGTAATCATTGTTTTCCATAACATCCTTATACTTAAATAATTCTTGGACATCATTGTTCAATGCTATCTGAAGTACATTGCTTTTCAGTTTCTCTATAATCTTGTCAACATCTTTTTCAAGTATACTAAGATTGTTCATATTTGTATTGTTACTCTCAGTTTTAAAAAAATTAACAACATTCAATTGAAAAAATACAGCAAATAATAATAATGGAATAATTAATATTATAATATAAGTAATAAATATCTTCTTGAACAACTTTCCCCTGTTTCTTTTGAAGCTTAATCTATTATAATGTATAATAATCACTCCTATCATTAGTATTTGCTAGAGTATAAATATTCAAATTATTTATGTGTATAATTACAAATTATATGCAACTAATTATTTATTTGTATTTTAATATTAAGCACTATACTATTTATTATTATCCTTGATAGCACATTTATTGTCAATAAAAATAGGATTACTAATGCATAACGGTTCTTGCTGATATTCATTCCATAATTCAATCCTATAAAACAAGGTATCTGTACTCACATTAAACAATAGTTTTCTATCATTGTCTTCTATCTTTTTCTCAATGACCAATCCCCTTGATGAATACAATTTCAATAGAGCAGGTCTTACCTGCTTAATATAGCAAGTCAAAACAACATTTTCACTATCATTGGCAATATACGTTTCTCCCATAAATACATCTTCTATACTTATATCAACCATTGGAGCTTTTGGTTCTGCTGATACACATACCCTACCCTGACGAATACCATTCAATATCCCCCTTTTATTAAATGATAAACTATTCACCCATGTGGTAGGTACACCATACCATTTTTTAGGCTGTTTCCTATGGAAGTCACTACCTCCTAATGCTATAATCTTTTTACCTTTACATAACATGGAATGCCACCAATCTATAGCCCTTTGATTCCCTTCGGAAAACCATGAATTCCATATCTCAACATAAGAAAAGTCAAAATTCTCTAATCCCCATTTCCATTTATCTTTGTGAAAAGGGTGATTCAGAGAAATAATGGCATCATTAGCTTTGCCCTCTTCCATATATTTTCTTATATCCTCTATATTTTCATATCTAAAATGAGAAAAAGGTTTCTTGCAACCAAAAAAATTAGCGTGCCCTTTATAAGTAGTTAACTCAACACCTGGAATCACAACTAGATCATCAGATGGCTTATAATCTGTATTCTGGGAAAAGGTATTATGGTCAGTAAGTGCTATAAAGTCTAAGCCCTCTTCTTTAACATAATCCATAACCTCATTGAGAGTAAAACTGCCGTCACTATGTATAGAATGGGTATGCAAATCACCTTTATACCATTTACTTTGCTCCAACTTTATGTTGATATTCAAGGTGACTTTGCAATTTTTTCTTATATTAAAAATACCAAGAATGATTTTCCACTCTCCTGACTCAATAAATCCTGATAGATAACCTTCTGTAGCATAGTCTTCTTGGATAATAATCCTATTCTTCAATAAATTACTCCATCCCCTATATCCATTTATATCTTCTACCCCAAAATCAATTGCATTATGTTTTGCATCATCAACTTTGTATCTTATGATTATTTGTTGTGTATTTACTGGAACCTGAAAAGGCACTTGAATAAAAGTGCCTTCCTGTTCTTCTGTTACAATGTACTCCAAGTGCATATACAATAACTCTTCGTTACTCATTTTCTATCCTCCATGTTAGTCATCCACTGTATTATTGTGGTATGAAAATCCCACCTAACTGACAAATCTCTGCATTAGCCTTTCCATAAAATCCAGCTATTTGCCAGCCTTCTGGTGCTTCTATTGTCATCTCTTCGTCAGACTTTGTACCACCAGATAAAACTTTACCCTTATTGGTTTCAATTTTTATGTAATATATTTGTTTCTGCTTCCAATACCATCTTTTATCCTTACATATCTTTACTTTTACAATGTATTCATCCTCATCTAAAATGATCTCATCATAATCTCCACCATTTCCACCAGCTTGAGCACTTATATCTCCATATTGAATTTCAACTGAGTCAACCCTGTCGCCTGTTCTTATACTTACTTTTGATGGTTTAGCAGGCATATACTCTATAAAATTGAATGGGTCACCAGCTGTTCCTCCAAAAGTACTACTTAACTTGATATTATCCGATAGACTATAATCTATTGTAATACTGGTTGCATAATGATCTGACAATCTATCTCCGTTCTCATCAATGAACATTTCTTCTTCAATCTTATAGTCAACAAAATCAAATGTAACAATATCACTGCTTCTATACATTATCTTATCTATTGTTTCATAGTTAGGACCACTCAAGTCCTCATTGAGATCTTCCATGGTATCATGATAATCTCGAAATTCAGGAACTTCTCCATTACGAACAAATTCTATCCAAGGATCTGTCAATCCACACTCTGTAGTCAGATTTTCATATAGATTATCACATTCTCTTGTATAGAATGCATTGGTATCACCAAGTAGAATAATTGCATTTCCACTAGAATGATTATTGATATATTCTGCCAACTGAATAAAATTATCATGTCTTGCTTCTCTTGACCCTTCATCTCCTCCAGCATCTGCATGAAGATTATAGAGGTCAACAATCACTCCTGGCTCAAGCTCTATTCTCTGATATGAAAAACCTTTTGGAGTCATTTCATCAGCACCATGATATCCAGGTGGTGGACAAGTTATATTTCCATGTGTCATATCCCATGGAATATTTATTGACTCTTTGATAGGATAATTGGAAAGTACATTCAATCCACTTCCAAAAGGAACATTTCCTGGGTGGTCTGTTACATAAGGAAACTGTGATTTGGATAATAGATCATCATGGTATGCAAAATCTTCCTGTACAGCTACAATATCAAAATTATTGATGAGCTCCCCTATTCTCTTGGTATTCTTTTCAGGATCCGCACTGGATAATAATGCCGGTAATCCTGCAATGTTGTAAGTCAATATAGTAATTCTATTATCATCATTTGACTCAGCCAAAGTATATATACTTGTCATTGAAAATACTATAATCATGCATATAAACAACCCTGAAACTTTCTTAATCATATCTTTTAACACATTTACCATCTCCTATTTTTTAATAAACCTTCATAGTTCTAACCTTTCGTTGAACCTACCATAAGTCCTGAAATAAAGTATTTTTGAAGAAAAGGATATAAAATCAATAACGGAATAATAGCTATCATGACTCCAGCCATCTGTGTGTTTTTAGTAATGATTGTAGCTGACGATGATGCATCTGAATCAATAACCAGTCCTTTTAAGGCAATCTGCAATGTATATTTCTTAGGATCATTAATGAATAAAACTGCTTCCATGAAGTGATTCCATCTCCCAACAAATTGAAATAATGCCACTGTTGCAATACCAGGCTTTGCTAATGGTAAATATATTCTAATAAACATCTTAAGTTGGCTAGCACCATCTATATATGCCGCTTCACCAATTGACTCTGGTATACTTTCAAAGAAGTTCTTCAACAAAACAATAGAATATCCTGAAACAATTCCCGATATTATGATAGCGATTAATTTATCTATGAGATGCAGATTCTTATACAGTATGTATAGAGGTATCATTATGTTCTGAAGTGGTATCATCATAGTGATTAATATAAATCCCATAATAATTTTTTTCCCTGCCATATTTTTGGAAAGTGCATAACCTGTTAAAGCACATAGACCAACATGCAATATTGTTCCACACACTGTAACAATAATATTATTGAGAAAGGGACGCAATATCTTCACTTGCTGAAACAACGTGTTGTATCCTTCTGTACTGAATTTACTAGGCCATATTTTCACACCAGGTACCATAGAATCAATATCTGTTGAAAAAGAAAGCGTAAATGTGTTTAATATAGGAAGCACTGTAATCAAAATAAGGATTATCATAAATAAGATATTTAGTATTCGAAAGATACTGCTAGATATACTTTTTTTATTGTTATGAAGCATTTAGTCAACCTCCTTCTTCCGTACGAACATTTGATATATAAGAACAAACACACTAGTGAACAATAACATTATAAAGGCTATGGCAGAACCATAATCCATTCTAAAATTCTCAATTCCCATACTATATGTATAAGTCATTGCCACCTGAGTTTTATCTATGACAGCATAATTCGTTAATACATAGGATTGACTAAACATCCGTAGTACACTGATCAAGTTAAGCATGAAAACAACTTTCATGGTACTGTATAAACCTGGTATAGTAATATATAATGTTTGTTTGAACCTGCTTGCGCCATCAATTGCTGCAGCTTCATATAGATTTTTATCAATCCCTGTTATTGCAGCTAAAAATATGATACAACCATAACCAGCAGATTTCCATGTGTTAAGAAAGATGAATACAGGTTGAATTATCTTTACATTAGTCATAAAATTAATAGGTTCCATTCCAAACCATTTAATGATTTCATTAACCATCCCTGTATCAGGTGCCAACAAACTGATCCATATACCTCCAATTGCAACCCAAGAAAATAGATTAGGTGTATAGATAATTGTTTGAGTCAACTTCTTGAATTTCTTGTGAGTAATTTCATTAAGTAATAATGCAAGTAAAACCTGCATGATGAAGCCAACAATTAAATTACCACCTCCAATTTGTAAAGTATTCCTGAACGCACGCCAAAAATCAATATCCGTCAATATTTCTCTATAATGTACAAGCCCTGCAAATGTATGTTCACCACCTATACTGTAGTGTTGCAGGCTCATCATGAACCCATTAACTATTGGAAAATAACTAAATACAGCAAAATAGATTAACGCGGGTAGAATTAATATATATATACCTTTATTCTTTGATAACAACTTTAACAAGTCTTTGCTGCTCTTCTTTTTTAATGTGATAGAACTCATCTTAACCCCCACTGTCTTGAAAAATTAGTCAATAAACTTCTTGGCTTTCAATTCTTTCTGCATATCTTCTACGGCTTTTTCTCCATTAACTACACCTAATATTGCTTGTATTGCATGTTTTTTAATGATTTCTTTTGCATCTTTGGTAGTATCTCTTAGGATTTCACTCTTACCATATTTGATGACAATATCTCTTGCTTCTTCATAATTAAGTGGTTGAGGCATTGGTGATTCATAATTCAATGTTTTAGGAACAACAATACCATGATCCATTGCGTGTTGTTCACCAGTTTCTGTCAATACATATTTACCATTTTCTATGTTATAATCATGTCCTTCAATACCTAACGTATTAATTATTATTCCTTCTCTTGTGTAGAATGCGGATTCCAAAAATCTAAAAGCTTGGTCTTTATTTTTACTGGTCTTCAACATGACCCATAGACCATCTTGACCGCTTGTCAGCACACCATTACCATTTTCATCAAGAATCGGTGGTAATCCTTTTATCTCAAAAGGATTATCAGGCTCTTTACTTCTAACCTTTGAGTTAAACAATCCAACCCAATTATCCCAATATACGAACATTCCTGCTCTATTGCTAAGTATCATTTCACGACAAGCTGAACTTGTATTAGTTGCAAAATTAGGATCAAGCAATCCTTCTTCATATAACTTTGCAAGCCAATCATAGACTGGAACAGCTTCTTCAGTTGCCCATGGAATATACCACTTTCCATTTTCATCTTGAGCCTCGCCATCAAACAACCCATATGCACTCATGAATGGCTGAATATCATAGATAGCTTTTAATGTAAGTCCATATGTATCATCTTTATTATTACCATCAGGATCATTATGCGTGAAAGCCTTGAATACCTCATAGTACTCATCTAATGTACTAGGCTCTTCCAATCCAAGTTTCTCAAGCCAATCCCTTCTTATCAAAGGCATTCTTCCACCTTCATATTTGTTGAATACTGCATATATCTCTCCATCTTCCCGCCTTATTCGTTCCCATTCTTTGGGATCAACCACGTCAGGGTCTGAAAGTATAGGAGAGTTCTCAATATATTTGGTCAAAGGTTCAAATAACCCTGTTTTGAATAATTTTTCAAATTGCCCGCTATTCATATAAACTATGTCCATATCGTCACCAGATGCCAACGTAGCTGTTAGTTTTGTTACATACTCATTAGCAATCTTGGTAATATCAACTTTTATACCTAATACACGTTCTATCTCTTTTTGCCACAATACATGCTCGTCCGGATCTTTTCCACCTGTAATAGCTGACAATATTTTTACTGGTTCTGTATTATCTACTTCTTCAGCATCAATATCATTTACATCATTACGTATATTAGCATCATTACCCATAGATTCTTTATCTTTTCCACACCCCGTTATACTGGTCAATACTAGCAAACAAATCAATAAAGCAGAAAGTTTCTTAATCTTCACCTATTATCTCCTCCTATAATATAATTTTGTTGTACAAAATCTGTTAGTCCATATTTTTTCCAACATATGTTTTGGTGATTTTGTATAATCAGATTGTATCATAGGTCTTTTTTTTGTAAACATTCACTTTTTATCATAACATTCATTTTTGCTTTTTAATCGTTTGCATGTCACTGTCTATGGGCATTTCAATCCTATCATCATTTTTTAGTATATAAGTCCAATCATTGGTAATGATAATATCAAGGATAAATTATAATATTATAATTTTACTAATTTTATACCATCATTCTAGAAAAGTAGGTTTGATTAATATGCTATCCCATAATATAAATGAGAATATATCAAAACTAAAAAAAATATATAATAATGATAAATTTGTTCAATACAGAGAATTAGAAGCAAAATATTCTCCTATAAGATATTGTCTGATTTCTATTAATGGCATGGTTGATAATGAAGAATTGACAATAAATGTTGTTAAGCAATTATTAGTATCAAAATATCCTAAAAATATTGCTGGTGATAAATTAATAGAATTCGTATCAAAAAAAGTGCTGACTACTATAGATCTAGTTACAATTTCCAATGTCGATGATATAGTCTCTAATATTAGTTTTGGATACTCCCTATTATTAGTAGATACTTGTGATAAAGCTATACTCATTAATAGTAAAGGCTTTGAAAAAAGAGATGTTACAGAACCTGATGCAGAAAGAGTTACAAAAGGACCAAAAGAAGGTTTTACTGAATCATTATTGACCAACACCTCCTTAGTAAGAAAAAAAATCAGAAATCCTAATCTTAAGTTTGAAATAATGGTTTTGGGTAATGTCACAAAAACGAGAATATGTATTTCTTATATGGATGATATCGTCTCTAGGCAAATATTGAAAGAAGTGAAAAAACGTCTTAATAATATTGACGTAGACATAATCCTAGAATCCGAATATGTATGTGAGTACATTCAAGACAGGTCCATAAGTTTTTTTAATACTATTGGTAATTCAGAAAGACCAGATGTCATAGCTGCAAAATTATTAGAGGGTAAAATAGCAATATTCACTGATGGTTCCCCTAGTGTTTTAACTATTCCTCACCTATTCATAGAACAATTTGAAGTTAATGAGGATTACTATAGTCATTATTTCATTGCTTCTTTCAACCGTGTACTAAGGATATTTTGTTTTATTTTATCTACTAGTATTCCTGCTTTATATATTGCATTAATAACTTACCATCATCAAATGATACCTCAGGAAATTATGGTCAGTATTGTCAGCAGCCGGGAAGGTGTCCCTTTTCCTTCAATAATTGAATTGATATTAATGCTCATTACTTTTGAAATACTTAGAGAAGCTGGTTCAAGACTTCCTCAAAATATAGGACAAACAATAAGTATTGTTGGTGCTTTGGTACTTGGTGAAGCGGCTGTTAGTGCAAGACTTATAAGTGCACCTATTGTAATTATTACAGCGCTTACAGGTATAACAAGTCTTGCTCTACCATTCATTCTGGAATCAGTTATATTCATTAAGTTCTATTTACTCTTATTCTGCTCCTTTTTTGGTCTGTATGGATATATATTTGGAGTTATGAGTATAGCTATTCATCTGATGAATCTTAAAAGTTTCGGTGTGGATTATATGACATTCTATACTGACTTGAATAAACTGGATATTCAAGATACCGCAATAAGGACACCTTGGTGGAATATAGATAATGGTGCAAAGAATTTAGTGAATTACAGGATTAAAAAACTCCAAAAAAAGAGGATGAAGTCAAATGAAAGGAATTAAGTACTCTATCTTAATAATAATTATCATAGCAAATTCAATCTTATGTACTTCATGCTGGAACTATAGAGAGATAAATGACCTATCAGTAATATTTGGACTAGGTATAGATAAAAAAGATGGTCTATATGAATTTACTGGCAAGATATTATTGACAGCCAACGAAGAGAATGAAGGAAACAATCTTAGTCAAACATTCATCAGTTCTCAAGGATTGACTATTTTCGACGCTATAAGAAACCTAGTTCTACAAGATGGTAAAAGAGTATATTTTGGACATCTCGCTTTTATTATAATCAGTGAAGATATTGCAAAAGAGAATATTAATGAAGTATTAGACCTATTTATGAGAGATGATGAGACAAGAGAAGATATGTGGATGTTTGTTGCACCAGAGCCATATTCATCTAAAGAAATATTAGAAATTGGACTAGATCATCAAGAGCTTGCCACTTATGTTAATGATACCATGATAAATATGAAACACGTAGGTAAATCCTATCCTATCCGATTATATGAATTCATTAATATTTCCAGTTCCAAAGGAAAAGATGGAGTTGTTCCATTGATTTTCATAAAAAAGACATTGCTTGGTGAAAGTGCTTATATTATAGGTAATGCTGTATTCAACGGAAACCAGATGGTAGGAAAGATCAATGGTGATGAATGTAAAACTTTATGTGTTATTCTTAACGAACAAAAAGGTGGTATACTTCCAGTAACATACAATGATGAAGCAGAAACTACAACTGTTTCATTAGAAATTGGTAAGACTAAAACTAAACTTAACCCTGTCTTCACTGATGATAATATCACTATTAAAATATCAACACAAACAACTGCTGTTATAGCTGAAATTATGAATAACAATGTGAATGTACTAGATAAAGAAGGAAAAGATAAATTGATAGAAGCAGCAGAGAATATGGTAGAAAATAATATAAAAGATTTAGTAAAAAAGGCTCAAGCTGAATTGAACAGTGATATTTTTGGTTTTGGACAACTAATAAAAAAAGATAATCCATCATTATGGAAGCAAATCGAAGATGATTGGTCCAATATTTTTCAAGATATTGACATTGAGGTGAATTCTGTTGTTGAAATATCTGGAAGCGCATTGTATGAAAAAATAATCAAATAGGTATGTTTATTGAACTTATAAATACTTGTAGGAGTTGGAAACAATGATACTATCTATGTTATTACTTTACTTATTGATAGGAAGTGTGGAACTATATATTTTATATAAGAAACAAGGTAAATCAAAAGATGTAAAGATTTATCTGTCTATATTCTCTTTAGTAATTATCCTATATCTGCTAGGTATGATCGAGATCATTGACAGGAATTTTGCAAGTATAATTAAAATATGGTAATAACATTTAGGAAGGTAATCTATGAATAATAATAAATTAACCGAAAGACAAGCAATCAGTATAATGGCAATGTTTACATTAGGGACAGGTATGATAACTGGTGGTGCCAATCCAGCGGCCGAGAATGCATGGTTAGCGATGCTCATTGCAATCTTGGTATCATTTCCTATTCAGATGATGTATGCAAGGATGCTATCTAACTATCCTGGAAAAAACATATTGGAGATTACTGATTTGACCTTCGGCAAACTCATAAGTAAAATATTCAGTATCATCTTCTTATGGAATGGAATATATCTAAGTGCTTTACTCATAAGGATATTAGATCAATTCATGAGTGTTGTTGGTCTTAATGCTACACCACAAATCATAATAATAACTGTAATAATAATTGTGGCTATGCAGATGTTAAAATCTGGCATAAAAGTATTTGGAAAATGGAGTGAATTATTTATATATATATTGTTCTTTTACTTTATATTCATTCCCTTGACCTTGATACCTTTAATCAATATAGATAATATAGTTCCTATAATGTATGATGGAATAGAACCAGTTTACAAAGGAGTCATATATGCTATTGCATTTCCTCTGACACAGAATTTTATATTCCTATTGTACTTCAACAATTTTAAGGATAAAAAATCTTACTATAAGGTATTTGCCATAGGTCCTGCTTTTGGCGCTTTCCTGCTTTTTATTGTAGTCATATTCACTATATTAGTTATAGGAAAGGATAGTTATGTAGAATCTGTTTTCCCACCATACCTCCCTATTAGAAGAATAAGTATTGGCAACTTTTTTCAGAGACTAGAGATGATTCTGCTCCTTGAATATATATATGTGGCTTTTGTAAAAATTGTAGCCTCATTATTCTCTGCACTTATTAGCTTTCAACATCTATTCAATCTTAAGAATTACAAAACCTTTGTTATACCTATTACCCTACTAGTAGGCGTATTGAGCTACTTGACCTATTCTGATTACTTGGATTATCATTATATAACTTCAGAAGTCTATTTACCATACGCAATTGTTGTCAATATACTTGTACCCTTTATTATTTTTATTGCAGAAGAAATAAAACTCAAAAGGGATTCCAAGAAAAAAATCTGAAACTGTAATGCTTATTCTATTGCCTTATTTGCAAATTAATGCTAAAATTATATCAGTTTAAGGTTATTATAAGAAAAATACAAAACTTTATGGGGGTTACACTATGTCGAATTCATTCTCTATTATCAAAAAAGGATATTCACCACAGGAAGTTGATGACTTCATTATGGAGTTAGAAGATGCTATTGACGATTATAAATTAAAAGAGCAGTATATATCACAAGCTTTAGTTGAATCTCATATTACTTCTAAACAAATTATTGAAGAAGCTGAAATACGTGCATTTGAAATTGAAAAAGATGCTCTTATTCAGTTAGAACATCTAAAACATGAATTGGACAACACTAAGAAAAAACTTGAAACCTTTAAAAACGACTATGATATCTTTATAGAACATTTCAAGAATTCTTTTACAGATACTGAATTACAGACAATACTAGATACTATTGATGAAATAGATAATATTATTAGTGGTACAAAAAAAAATAAAGCTGGTTGATTATCTACCAGCTGCATGATTTTCTTCGTATCAATTCATAATTGACTTTTTTTACTTTTCTACTTACTTTATCTTTATTGATTAATCTATTAATAAGGATTTTGGCTGCTTCCCTACCTATTTTATCAGCATGTTGATTAAATGAGGTGAGACCTACTTCAAATATCGAATCAATATAAAAATCACCAAAACTGATTAATGCAATATCTTGTGGAATCTTCAGACCTAACCTTGCTGCTTCCTTATAGAATAGTAATGCTGTAATATCATTAAATGTTAAAACTGCCTGTAGGTCTTGATTTTTCATCAAATATTCTCTAATATTTTTACTTATTACATTATAGTCATATACATTTTCTTTCTTAGTTTCAGTACTTCTAACTATAAGATTTTTATTGACTTCAATATTATTATCTTTCATTGCTTGAATAAGTCCATTAACTCTTCCTCTAGTTACAGATGATTCAATAGAGTATGGATAATAATAGCCTATGTTCCTATACCCATTTTTTATGAAAATGTCTCCAGCTTCATATCCAGCATCAAAATCTTCTCCAATGACTGCATCAAATGGAAGTGATTCAAAGTATCTATCAATACATATAATTGGTATAGGCGAATCAATGAATTCTTTTAATCTTGTAGTTTCTTCATCTTCAAGACATCCACATAAGATTATTCCTTTTGCACCATCTTTTATTGAATTATTGATTTTATCGTATTGGGTTTTAGTATCATTCATTGAGTAATAAGTAGCTAGAGTTAATCCACCTTGTTTCAAGATCTTCTCGGCACCTAATATAATACTAGAATTAAATTCGGAGAATAATAAATTATTATCATGGAAAATAAGGTCAACCCTATTGCTTTCTTCTTGTTTACCACGTAATGAATTCTCTTGAACGAATGTACCTACACCTTGAACTCTATATATATAATTTTCTATAACCAATTCGTCAATGGCTTTTCTTACAGTTACTCTACTTGTATTAAATAATCTACAAAACTCATTTTCGCTTGGAATAGCTTCCTTAGGCTTATAGACTCCACTAGTGATACGCTGCTTAATATAATTTTTTAGAGTTTTGTACTTAGGTTGTATATCCATATTTTCACCTTATTTTATAATTTCTAGATATTTTTTATACTTATCATCCAAGTCAGTATTGTCCTCAGGTACATATCTTGCGATTTCGATTGAATTACGTACAATCTCACGACCTTGTCTTATATTCTCAATCTCTCCCAATCCAATTGCTTGAAGTAATATGTTACCCATTGATGTAGCTTCTTTTGGTCCAGTGATTACTTCTTTTCCAGTTGCATTGGCTACTAATTGGCATAATAACTTATCTTGGATTCCACCACCAAACATATGTATAGTATTATATCTTTTATTGGTAGTTTTTTCAATTCCTTCAATAGTATATTTTATT
Source organism: Vallitalea guaymasensis (assembly GCF_018141425.1). Taxonomy (NCBI): domain Bacteria; kingdom Bacillati; phylum Bacillota; class Clostridia; order Lachnospirales; family Vallitaleaceae; genus Vallitalea; species Vallitalea guaymasensis. The sequence goes on along the minus strand of NZ_CP058561.1, from coordinate 3,823,610 downwards.
GTTAATGCCAAACTCTCTTCAATGACTCTGACAATCTCACCAATTGTTTCTGGTACAGGCTGTCCTAATCCCTCACAGAATCTCTTAATCTTATTAGGCATATCGGAAGGAGCGTAAAAGAGTTTATGGTCAGGGTTGATTATAGACGTAGTTTTTGCTTTTAATCCTTCTTCAACCATTTCACCGAATCCTATATCAATTCCATCTTTGTTCCACTGTCTTTTTGATTCTTGGATAAGCCAAAGTCCCATGATATTCTTTAGAAGGTTAACTTTACCACCAACTCCACCTTCATTGCTGAGACCATAATTTTGTGTGGTTTCATTAACTAGAATACCTTCGTTTTCAACACCTACCATAACCCATGTTCCTGTAGCGATAAAAATAAAGTCTTCTTCTATGGCTGGTATAGCGGCGATAGCAGAGGATGTATCATGGCTTCCTACACTTATCACTTTACAATCATCTATATCAAGTTCTTCCTTAATATCATCTGTAATATTTCCTATTTCATGACCTGGTTGAATTATCTCTGGAAATATCCTTGAAGGTAACCCAACTCTATCTATCAAATCATAATTCCAATCATTTTTATGGTAGTTGTATAGCTGTGTAGTTGTAGCTATTGTATATTCAGCTTTTTTGACCCCTGTTAATATATAGTTAAATAAATCTGGCATAAGCAGCATTGTCTGAGCATCTTCCAAGCGACTTAAGGCAGTCTCAGTTTCTGCTAACAGCTGATAGATGGTATTATATTGATTACAATCAATACCACTAAGACGTATTAGTTCCTCTTTTGAAATAAATTCAAAGCACTTGTTGGTCATATTATCGGTTCTTGAATCCCTATAATGGAAAGGACTTGTTATAAGTTCACCATCTCCGTCAATTAGACCATAATCAACACCCCATGTATCAATTCCAATACTTTTTATATCTTCACCGTCATTCTTACATTTAATAAGACATTTCTTTATTTCATAAACTAATCTTAGAAAGTCCCATTGTAAATGATTTCTAAGTTTTACAGGCTCATTTTCAAATCGATGTACTTCTTTTAGAATAATCTTATTATCCTTAAGTTCTCCTATTATACCTCTACCACTACTTGCTCCAAAATCAAATGCTAACATTTTCATATGCTGTCACCCCATATTTTATTAGTTTATTTTGACTTGTAATTACTTGTAATTACAAGTATAGTTATAATATACTTTACTAACTGTTTTTTGTCAATTAAAAATGTGGCATTGGAGTAATACTTATCCCCCAACAGCCACCTTTTCCAAAACTTATATATTATTTATTTCCCGCAAGCCAATTAGCAATATTGACAAAGAGAGTATTATAACATTCCCAACCAACAAATTCAGGCGATCCCCAATGAGGAGCTATATCACTAGCAAATGCAAAGGTTCTACCTTTTCCATAATTACCAGCTGCCATAAATGTATGTTCACCGCATTTGGCTATAACCTGAGCATCTTCTTTTGCTGTCAATATATTATATCCTAAGAAATGAGGCCAATCTTTTGATACTCCGTCAAGAATTGGATGATCTTCCATAATTATTTCTGGTGTAACACCTTCAGGTGCTTCAAAACGGTCATCGGTAACCATCATGTTAACAGGTAAAATTTCTTCTATAGGTGTTCTTGCATACTTTGCCTTGGCTTCTATACCTTGAAAAGATAAATAACCACCCATCATAGCAAAGCTGCCGCCTTTTTCTACATATTCTTTGATAGCTTTCAATCTGTTATTGGTAATCTTGCCTTTGACAAAAGTATCATTGTGCAATACTAGTGTATTACTACCTATATCACTTAATACAACAACATCATACTCTCCTAATTTTTCAGCAGTATCCGGAAATGAAGTAGCCGCTACATGTGCAGGCATATATTCAACTTCAATTCCTCCACTCTTGAAAGCATTGATTAAATCCCATCCTCCTTCTTCATAGGTGGTTGTAGTGAACTGATCAAATCCTTTCATATGAACTGAATGTATAACCCATGATTCTCCAACAAATAATAATTTCATTGCTTGTCACTCCTTTTTTTATGCTTTATATTAATACCTCAACTTATGATTATAGGTATTATTTCTTGTTTGTTTACATCTACAAGTCCCAGGTCAGTCAATCTTACATTAGGAATGACAGGTAATGAAAATGATGCTACCTGTATGATAGGGCAAGTAGCCTTTAAACCTAATTCACTTATCTTAGCTTTCAGTAATGCTGTTTTTGGTGCAAGCTCATCTATCTTTTTATCTGACATAAGACCTGCTATTGGTAGTTCAATTAATGCTTCAATCTCACCATCAACGACACATACTATTCCTCCCCCTACTTCACATAGAGTATCTACAGCTTTCATCATGTCATCTTCATTCTTACCTACAACCGCTAGATTATGTGTATCATGTGATACTGTACTTGCTATGGCTCCATGAGTAAGACCTAAGTCTTTTACTAAACAAGTACTCTTTTTACCTTTTTTTCCATGACGCTCAAATACTGATAGTACTGCTAAATCTTCCCTATCACTGATATCAACATAACCTTCTTTGGTATTAAGAGTAATCTGTTCTAGATCTGTTATGATAGGTACTTCCTTATTGAATGCTATGATATTCATAGTTGCTTCATCTTTATCCGAAGCTATTCTAAAATCTTCCTTAGTAGGTTTTTCCTCGAAAATAACTGTATTTCTATTTTCTAAAGGATAGTTTTTATTTGGTATAGGCTTAACCATTTTACCTTCTTTTGCTACCAATTCTCCCTTATAGAATACTTCATTGACAACGAATTCTTCTAGCCTGTCCAAAAGAACTATGTTTGCATATCTTCCTGGCGCTATCAATCCAATGTCATCTTTGTTTAATAACTTTGATGCATTGTAGGTAGCCATCTTAACTGCTTCAATTGGTGGTATGCCTTCCTTGATAGCAACTCTGATAACATGGTCCAAATGCCCTTCTTTCAATATGTCGTCTGGCTCTCTATCATCTGTACAAAAAGTTGTTGTAACAGGATAATTGAATTCTTTTAGAACAGGTGCTAAAGCTTTTATATCATGTACAATAGAGCTTTCTCTACATTCTAGAGTCATTCCTGCCCTTAGTTTGTATCTTGCTTCTTCAGAAAAACTGGTTTCATGGCAAGATGATATGCCAGTTGATAAATATGCTGACAACTCTCTCCCAACAAGAGATGGTGCGTGACCTTGAAGGAATTTGGTGTGATTTTTCGCTGTCTCTATAATTTCCATCATTCTCGAACTTTGATTGATGACTCCTGGGAATCCATTACTTCACCAAGTCCAGCAACCCTATCCATTTTCATGAGTTCTTCAATCTCTTCTTTTCCAAACTCTGCTCCTGCAGTTTCCACTCCAAGTGCAGAAGGTATACAAGAAGGAACTAATACATTTACCATAAGTGGTATATCTTCGCTGGATTCATAGATATATTTTACCCCTTCCATACCAAGAACATTACCTATTTCATGTGGGTCACAAGCGATTGTTGTAGTCCCATGAACTACAATGGCTTCTGCCATATTGGCAACTGTCATCATACTGCTTTCTGTATGCACATGAGTATCAATCAATCCAGGTATCGCATATTTCCCTTCTGCATCATATTCCTTATTTCCACTTAAAGGAGCTTCATTAGGCTGATTGACATGACCGATCTTTCCGTCAATAATACTAATCTCAGAATCATAGACTTCGCCAGTTATAATATTAACCAACTTAACATTTTTGATAACAGTATCATATAATGTACTACCTAGAATTGCGTCAATAACTTTACTTCTCTTCAAAATAACCAATCTCCTTTACATAATTATTTACATAAACAAATAGCTGCACTCGTATTAATAATTGTTTTTATATATAAATCTACTTAGGAGTAGATGTACTATCTCTTACTATGAGATTAGGCTGAAAGGAAACAACTTCATCTTTTAATTCTTTTTTATCTATAATATCAATCAACATTTTTGCAGCTTCCTGTCCCATTTCATATGTAGGCTGGGAAACGCTGGTAAATGCAAAATTATTAGCTGGTATATCTAGAATATCATCAAAACCTACAATGGATATATCTTCTGGTACTTTTTTTCCATGAGCCATTGCCGCTTCATATGCTCCCAAAGCGTTAAAATCGTTAGCACAGAATATAGCAGTAACGTCATTATATCTATTCAGTATGTTTTCTGTGTTCTTAAACCCAGAATCAGCTTTATATGTTCCTTTTAGTATTAATTCTTCTCTAATAGGTAAATTAGCTTCTTCTAGAGCTTTTCTATAGCCTTTCACCCTTTGTAGATTAGTAATACTTGTATCTGGTCCAGATAGACAAGCGATATTTTTATGCCCTAATTCAATAAGATGTGTTGTGGCTTTATATGCTCCTGATTCATTATCTACACATACGCAGTTAACATCCTCTGCTATTTCATCCAAAAACACGAAAGGTATATTGCCTGCTGTCAGGTTAGAAATATATTCCTTATCTTTACCATTGCTTACAGTAATTATAATTCCATCTACTCTTTTTTCTCTTAAAATCGATACGTAATTCTTTTCTCTTTCTATATTCTCATCTGTATTACACAAAAGAACCATATACCCATTCTTATAAGCGATACTCTCTACCCCGCTTACCATCTTAGGAAAGAAAGGATTGCATATATTCTGAATAACCAATCCAATAGTATATGTTTTCTTTGTTACCATTCCTCTAGCTAACCCACTTGGTGTATATCCCATCTCGTCAATCACTTTTTGAACATGCCTACGCATCTCTTCTGTTATTCCTTCTGTCTTGTTGTTGATAACACGAGAAACTGTAGCTGTAGAAACTTTTGCTTTTTCAGCAACATCTTTAATGGTCATCATATCACCTGCCAATTCATTAATTATAATTCCTATTAAATACCAAAAATAATGCATGTAAGAGTTTACGTAAACGCTTACATGCATTACTATATCATACCTGTCCCATAAAAGCAACCTTACATATGTTAGTTTTTCTATTTTTTGAGTTCAAGCTCTTTTTTCAATCCTTGATAACCCATCATAACAATCCATACATAAGCTAAGGTCTTAGGTATCATCAGTATACCTATCACAGGATAAGTATTTGATAAAAGGACAACAGGAATGTAAAATCCAAAAGATAATACAATTGCCAACCACATAAAACGAAACTCATTGTCATTATGTTTCTTAGCTTCTTTATAGAAGATATAAATAATAATCAATCCTAGTAGTGCAAAAGGTATATTACGGTAAATTCCCCACTCATAGGATGCATTGTAGAGTAACCATTGATTCTGTGGAAACATACACAAAACAATTCTAAAAACAGCTAAACCATAGATTACATATGTCAAATTGCTATACTTTTTAATATCATAACGCAGTCTCCATATATGATATAAGATAACATAAAAAACTGTCATAGTAATTGAAGTTATAAGTTTTCCAATGCCAAGTGCAGCCGCATTAGCTTCTAATCCTGTAGTTAATAGACCGTATGCCCTTGGTATAAGATGAAATGCATCACCACATCCTAGAATTATTGCCATAAATCCAAATAAGCGATACTGCACTTTATTCCCACTATGTTTTAATATGAAAATACCAATTGTGATGACCGTTCCTAGATACAAAACATCAAAAATCGTCTCCATGATTCCTTGCATAAAAATACCTCCCTATATCATTTGAACATTGTTCATTTTTATTTATAAAATAAATGCCCTCAATCCATGGCATTATTTTTAATATTTATATGTATAAGATTCTATTCAATGTCTCTACAAAAAACTGTAAATCTTGTTCTTTTCTACGAAGCATATCAAGCATACAATCGAATATAAATACTGATAATCGTTCCTTAGTAAAAACATCTGTCCAAATACTAGATTTAATGGTCTTTTCTTCCGCTAACATCTTAACAAGTATAGTCTGTATCTTTGCAAAAAAATCGTGCTCTCTCTTTCTTCCAAAAGACTTGTCACATGATTTTAACAAGGATAATTGCTCTAGCCAATTCTCTTGGAACTGATCAAGATATTGAAACAGATTGTTATATATATCTTCTATTTTCTCTATGAAACCTTTCTCCATTGTTATACATTTATTAATATCAATAAAGGCATTTTCCCAAAAGTCCTCAACAACTGAAAAAAGCAGATCATTTTTTGTTGGGAATGAATTGTATACTGTACCAATAGAAATATTACATTTTTTAGCTACTGATCTAATATTAATTGCAGAGATGCCTTCTTTCAAAGCAATCTCTTTTGCGGCGCTTAGTATCTCTTCTTTTGGATTGTCAGAAAACTTCTTCATAAACATAACCTCACATCTGAACATTGTTCAAGTAAATTATATCATAATAATACTATACCTACAAGTTGAAATCAATCTGTATAGTATAATTCTTAGTTTTATAAATTAACTCTTTTAATAAAAGCCTTTGTTCTTTCATTTTGAGTATTACCAAATACCTCTTCTGGTGAACCTTGTTCCACTATAACTCCGCCATCCATAAAAATAACATGATTGGCAACTTCTTTTGCAAAGCTCATTTCATGAGTTACTATTACCATAGTCATATGTTCTCTAGCCAAATCTTTAATAACTTTCAACACCTCTCCTGTAAGCTCAGGGTCAAGGGCTGAGGTTGGTTCATCAAAGAATAATACCTTTGGATTAAGGGCTAGGGCTCTTGCTATTGACACACGTTGCTGCTGTCCACCTGACAATTGACATGGATAAGCTTCCTCTTTGTCAGATAATCCCATTTTGACAAGCAATTCCCTACCTATTTTATAAGCTTCTTTTTTGCTCTTTTTCTGTACATGAATAAGAGCATCAGTCACATTCTTCATTACTGAAAAATGAGGGAACAGATTGAAATTCTGAAAAACTAGACCATAATAGCTGTATATTTTCTTTAACTCCTTATTAGAAGCATATTTCACTATTCCATTGTCACCAGTACTTACAGCGCATTCTCCATTATAGAATATTTCACCTGAATCAATTCTTTCTAACATAGTTGCACATCTAAGAAGAGTTGATTTTCCTGAACCTGATGGACCGATTATTGCTACAACTTTGCCTTGCTCTACATTCAAGGATATATTTTTAATTACCTCAAGGTCATCAAAGCTCTTTTTAAGATTATTTATTTCTAATAATTTCATTTACAATGACCTCCTATCTATAGTAATCCAAACTCTTCTCTATTTTCTCCATTACTGTCGCTACTATAAGGTTAAATACATAATAGAAAATACCCGCTACTACAAATGGAGTCATATTTGATTGTGCAGATGCTATAGCTTTAGCTGCTGTAAACATCTCTGAGAATGATATTACAAAAGCTAAAGAAGTATCTTTTACAAGGGTTATGACTTCATTAGTTATAGAAGGTAATATTCGTTTTATAACTTGAGGCAGGATAATCTTAATGAAGGTCTGTACTCTATTGTATCCAAGAAGTTTAGCTGCTTCATATTGACCTACAGCCATAGATTCAATTCCACCTCTATATATTTCAGCAAAATATGCTGCATAATTCAATGAAAAACCTATGATTACTGCACCAAAACGATAACTTCTAGGCATACCTATCCCAAATAAATAATATGGTCCAAAATAAACCACCATCAATTGCAGCATAAGCGGTGTTCCACGCATAATGGATATGTATATCTTAATAATATTCCTAAGTATAAGGTTTCTAGAAATCCTTCCTATTGATACTAATAGACCAAGAGGAAGAGATATCACCAAAGTAAGAGTGAATATCTCTATAGTTTTCAGCATACCTTCACCTAATTTAGATAATAAAACTAGTAAATCCAAGGTTATCCCCCTAACATTAATAAAACGTAATACTGTGAAAAGAGGCTATGCCTCTTTCCGTATAATTATTTCTTGATGGTAGTGATATCTTTTCCAAACCAAGTAGTAGAAATTTTTTCTAGAGTACCATCATCAGCCATTTCTTCTAATGTTGTTTGTACTTTATCTCTTAACTCTTCATTTCCTAGTAAGAATCCAACTCCATATCCTTCAGAAGCTAAAGATTCATCTAATATCACAAAGTCAGCTTTCTTTTTCTCAATATGATAACCTGCTACAATATAATCCATTGCAACTGCATCAACTGCTCCTGATTGAAGATCCATCAAAGCCATATTGTAGTCCGCTGCTTTTATATAATCTCCAAAAGTATCTACTAGGTCTTGACGTTCTGATAATGCCGCTTCTGCACTGGAATCAGCTTGTGCTACAATAGACTTACCAGCCAAATCAGCAAAAGTTTTAATATCCGAATCTTCTTTTACAACAAATACTTGTTTATTAGACATATATGCATCTGTCCAAGTATAATTATCTTCACGTCCAGTAATTGTAAATCCATTCCAAATACAATCTATATTTCCAGACTTCAATTCCATATCTTTTGCATCCCAAGCTATAGGTTGTAGAACTAGCTCGAAATCCAAACGTTTTGCTACTTCAGCAGCAAGGTCAAGATCAAATCCAGTAAATTCTCCATCATCTCCAACAAATCCCATTGGTGGGAAATCTTGATCAAATCCTACTGTGAAAGTGCTTTTTTCTTCGTTGCCTTCGCCATATGTATCGTCTGTAGTTTTTTTGTTTGAACAAGCTGTAACGCTTATTAGTAAAATGATTAGTGTGAATAGTAAATAACTCTTTTTCATAGTTGTTCTCCTTAATATTATCTCTTATTTAATTGTAAAGTAATTTCACCTTGCTATGTTATCACATTATCATATTAAAGTAAAGTTCAATTATTCCCTAACCCCCTTAATCACCAAAATGTTTATTATCATACCTTAATACATTGTATGATAATTTCATCTAGTAAATATTTTTATAATACTATAATTTGTATTTTAGGATATATAATGCAAAAAAATGTTAATATATATTGAAATAATTAGATATATGTCTTAAAATATTATTATACTATAAGAGGGATGTGTTAATATATGGAAGATGATCTATTTATTAAAAGGATTAATAAAATAGTTATTGCTTTAACGTATTTAGCAGCATTTGCAGCCAGTGGCGGACTTATATTTGATTACATGAACCATACTAGAAGACTCTATGAAGTTCTGCTAATAATATTTGTTACATTTACAGCAGCCATATCAAGTACTATCATCTACAGAAAACGAGTTGATTCAACTGTCATTAGAACCATTTGTATGGGTTCTTTAATTTTTTATTATGGTTTTCTGTACATAACTTATCCGACATTCTTACCATTCATTTTTATATTTCCAATATTGACTATAGAAACTTTATACGCCTCCCAGAAAGGTTTACTGGTGGATAGTATATTTGTTATACTGATTAATATTGTTGGCACAGTAATAAGACTACAAGAAAATGTGGTAGATACAGAGTTGAAATCTCAACTAATCATGCAATTCGGAACTATCATCGGTTTTATTGTAATTCTATATATAATAGTTTGTGTATACTCAGATTCAATGAAAAATGTTAATAAAAGTATAAAAGAGCTTAAACTTGCTAAACTAGAACAGCAAAATATTCAAAATGACATATTACACCTAATGAATATCTCAAATAATAATTCAAAATCAGTTTATGACATAGTAAAAGAGACTTCTGAATCCTCTGAAGTACTAGTTGATAATATTACCTTGGTAACGGACAAAATGAATTATAATACTGAGCATATACAAAACGAGGCTAACTTGATAAATAGTGTTCAAGACAAAATGATTGAAATAACTAAGCTATCTAATGAAATGAAAGATTCTTTTACTGACATGCATCAAATGGTATATACCAGTAACGATATATCGGATTCATTAACTGATAAGAGCAAGGAAGTAAAGGATAAATATAATTATGTTTACAACGGTATGAAAGTACTGAAAAACAAAACCAATGAAATAAGTGATATAGTAAAAATAATCACCAGCTTATCAGAACAGACTAATCTATTATCCCTTAACGCATCAATAGAAGCTGCTCGTGCTGGAGAATACGGTAAAGGATTTGCTGTAGTAGCTGATGAAATAAGACAATTAGCAGATCAGTCAAAAGAGTCTATCGGGAATGTTTCAATAATCATTAATGATATTATTGATGAAGTAGATAAAAACGTTGAATCCGTTGAAACAGCAAAAAATCTTAACAACAAACAAGAATCCTTGATAATTGAAAGCAAGAATTCTTTAGCAAATATAAGTGATAGTGTTGACTTGGTCAAAAATAAGATGGAAACAGTTAATGATCAAATATCATATGCACTTTCAGCCACCAAAAAAATTAATGACTCTATTATTAATACCAAAAAGACATCTGAAGAAATCTTAGCTAATTTTGATGATACATTAGATATCTCCAACAAGCACATAGATAGTTCTAATACTGCTATGAATCTGGTAGAAGAACTCATAAATACCTCACAGGAAATGGAAAAATATATAAGTTAAAAATTGGGCTGTATCATAATACAAATTATCGTGGATAGCTATAGTAGTGCCTATCTTACTAAAGCTAGTACGATAAATAATGTATTCTGAAACAGCCCCTTAATTTTCAATCGTATCTCTGTACAAAAAATTATAAGGATTCTCCTATAATAATTTCATGTGTAATAACCATATTTTGTATTTTATTACCATTTTCAATAGCTTGGCTTATTGAATCAATAGCTATTGCTCCTATTTGTTCAATTGGATAACTAACCGTCGTTAAATGTGGTTCAATATATTTCAACATATTAATATTATCAAATCCCATGACTCCAACTTGGCTAGGGATTTTTATTTTCTTTTCTTTCAAATAATTAAGAACCTCTAAAGCATATATATCACTTGTACATAGTATAGCAGTTTTGTATTCCAGAATATTGATAGTTTCAAGCTCTCTAATATAATCTTTTGATTCAATGATAATAGATTCATGTTCCATATTTACTTGACTAAATCCTTCAAACCTTTGTTTCAAAGCATAAATATTATGTGTATCTTCATAGGCAAGTGGGGGACTTATGTAAATAATTCTATCATACCCTTTATCAGCAACATATTGGGTTGCGTCTTTCATGGCTCTTCTATCATCAACGCTGATATATGGTATCTTATTGGATATTTTATTAGCCAATGATACTACAGGTATATTGAATTTTTGAAGCCATGAAGAATAATCTTTTTTATTATTTACAGAACACAATATTAAACCATCAACTTGTCTCCTTATCATACTCTCTACACATTTTTTTTCAGTATCTTTATCATAATGAGTTAACGCCAAATCAATATGATAATCTTTTTCTTTAGCTTTTTCTTCCATAGAATTAATTAGGCTAGAGAAGAATTCATTATACAGGTTAAAAACTATTATACCTATTGTATTGGTTTTACCTCTTTTTAAACTTCTAGCTATATAATTAGGTTTATATCCTAGTTCTTTTGCCTTTGCCAATATAAGTTCCTTTTTCTCTGGATTAATCTTTCCACGATTATTCAAAGCTCTATCCACAGTCCCTCTTGAGACATTACATGCATCAGCGATATTTTTAATTGTTACAGCCATATAATCACCTAAATGGATTTTTATTTTCTATAAATCATGAGTTTAGTATTTTGTTTAATGCTTATTGTTTCATTAAACTCAATACTACCTTCATTGAATCTGTGATTCATTATCTCTTCATTATTTTTAACAGCTTTAATTTTATCTTTTATAAATGATAATTGCAAGGTTTTTATCTCAAGTTTTCCATATAATACGGTTAATTGTACAGTTTCATTATTGCTAGTGAATGTACCCCATGCATTACCAATAGCCCAGAAACACTTGAAATTATCCTGATTGATGACTGGATTGAATCCTATTGCTTGATTGACCATATCAAATTCAAAACCACTTAATGCTAATAAAAGACCATAACTAGCCATAGAACGTGCATAATTACTGCCACACTCAAATTCATTCCAAGGATTTCTTTTATAACCATCGTATCTATCCCTTACGGCTTTAACAATCTCCAATCCTTCTGAAATCATTCCTTCTTGTATCATATGTGTCGCCACTTGATATTCAAAACCATTCATCGTTTCTTCTGCATATGGAACAGGGACTATAGGCTTATATTTATCGTCTGGCCAATCACATATTACAATTCCACCTTCTTTGTCTAAACAGTATACTCTACATGGGTTATAGAAATTAACCATTGTTGGTTTAAAGTTATATTTATATAAGGAATGTAAAGTTTTTTTAGTATTTTTAGGGTCAAATATTTCTCCTAAACCTATAATATTTGAATGCCATTGGGCAATTACCTGATCGATAATACACCCTTCTCCAATTTGATATTTAATTTCTTTAGACTCTTTATTCCAATACGAGTCTATAGCGCTATTATCATCATTAGTAACATATTCTTTCAATATTTCTTTGTCTTTCAGATCTATTTGCTGCTGGTAATATTCACCGTTGAACAGATTGTTGTCTACCCATTTTTTACCTCTGTTGAAAATGTCTCTATATTCATCTGCTGTTACTTTTTCCCCTAGGAATTCAGCCATCTCAGCCCCCGCTTTCAAAGCTGCAAGATAGAATCCTGTTAACCATGAATTAGGTCCGAAAAGCTCCATGTCAAGGGTATGATGCTGTCTTCCAGTCAACACCCCTGATTTCTCTGGGTCCCATTTATCATAATTGGTTGATTCCCAAGCATATTCAATGGATTTTTTAACAGCTTTCCAGTTGGATATCAACCAATCAGTATCACCTGATATCTTCCATTCACGATATACTTTGATTACATCACCAAATTGTCCATCGGCACATGCCCTAAAATCACTGATCTCTCTACCTAATGGCAATCGTAATCTGAAACACATTTCACCATTTTCTTTTTGATTATATTTATAATTCAAATCCCTCATGGAACGTTCTAAATTAGGGAATAAAAAGGGTAGTGCATATGCATAATTCCATACATGAGTACAGCTTCCTTCACAACTTCCAGTATCTTCATGACAACCCTCCCAACCATAAAATTCACCATTTTCTAGTCTTAAACAAGTTGGTGATTTCAATATTGAGATATTAGCCGATAATGCATCAATCACTTGAGCAGGTAAAGTTGAATCAAATAATGCCTCTTTGAATGTTAAGGTCTCTTTATATAATCTGTCCCAATTTTTATAACAGTATGTAGCTACATCTGTGGAATCTTCAAATATAGTACTATAGTAATTCTTCCAATAATTTTTACTAGTATCCTTGTATTCAGGCTCTTTATTAAATTCATCCCAATAGTTGTAACAATTAGGGAAATACCATGAAAGAACATATTTTACTTTTTTGGTCTCTCCTGGATTAATTGATATTGTTGCAGATATCATGCAAACATCGTTTCCAGTCAAGTTATCCATTTCAATAGTCTCATTTTTATCATATCTTCTATTTTTATAAGCTCCAAAAGAAGTAAATTCACGCCAATAAATCTCAAGATTATCGAACCATCTACCCCTAAACCAATATTCCTGATGATTAATATTGTTTGAATCTGTAGCTATTGATGCATTTCCATAGTTGTAATCTTTCTCCTGATATCCACCTGACATATTCATGATATGTAGCCCATCAATATTCTTGTATCTATTGATATTTATCCCTTTTAATGGATTACTCATGGCAAAATTGATTGTATAGTTTAACTGTTTATCAGTTATGTTTTTAACTTCTATATCAAAAAATGAAGCTGGAATACTTGAATCCTTATCATTAAGTGGTATAAAAGGGTTAAATGCAGTAAGCTTGATTAGTCCAGGAAAGCTATCGTCTGATAAATTAATATTTGCTATAGGAAATTCTCCTATGAATTCAACGTTTTCAAATTTTGGCAGCCCACTCATTGTTGTACGATTGACACCATGACCAAATCCTCTCCATTTATTTCCTGTGCCTGTATATGGAGGTTGAAGATGACCTTGTAATATTCTGGAATCAATAACTTTCTGTCCATCTTCGGCTTTAACAGCGAAATGTGTAAACCCATTATTACTATTTTTATTTGGTCTATTAAAAATCTCCCAATCTATTAATCTTCCGTCTCCTGCCAACCCAATACATCCAGCTCCTATTCCCCCTAAAGGGAAGGATATTTCTTTTGTTTTTTCTCCAATATAAATTCCCATACATACACAACCTACCTCTCAATTAATAATATGTGCTCGAGCACATTTAATTTTATCATCATATTTAAACAAAGTCAATTATTTTAAAATTTACACTCAAACTTCTAGATTATGTAAACCTATTTTATATTAATTTATATAAAAAACAGGAAGATCTATACTCTCTAATCTTCCTACTGGGTTTATAATTCATTTATTTATTTAATGTCTATTGCTTCCACTGGACATTGTTCTTCAGCATCCTTAGCATCTTCTAATGTATCATCTGCTATCTCAATATCCTTAGCAATGGCTTTTCCTGTTTCATTATCCATTTCAAATATTTCTGGACATATACTTGGACATAGACCACATCCAATACAAGTCTCTTCATCAACAAATCCTTTCATAATCAATAACTCCCTTCTAATCTTTAGATATCTATACACTAATTTAGTATTCTCCAATTAGAAGATTCTATTACAATGGATTTGTCTATGGCAACTTATTTCCTGCTACTCTATATATCTCATACCATTCTTGTCTAGATAAGTTAACATCAGAAGCCTTACAGATATCTTTTAATCTCTTAAGGTTGGTTGTTCCGACTATTGGCTGTATCTTAGCAGGATGTCTTAAAATCCAAGCAATGGCTATAGCAGTATTAGATACTTTCTTGACTTCTGCTATTTCATTTATTTTATCATTTAACTCTGGAAATTTATCGTTATCCAGAAATACTCCTTCAAAGAAACCATATTGGAATGGGGACCAAGCTTGGATTGTAATATCATTAAGTCTACAAAATTCCAAGACACTTCCGTCTCTATCTATAGAAGGATCTATCTTCATATTAACATTCAATCCAGAATCAATTATCCCAGTATTTGTAATACTAAGCTGTAATTGATTAATGATTATTTTATTCTCAAGATATTTATTAAGTAACTGCATCTGCATAGGATTTTGATTGCTTACTCCAAAATACTTTACTTTTCCACTTTCATGAAGCTTAGAAAAAGCTTCAGCCACTACTTCTGGCTCCATTAGTGTATCTGGTCTATGAAGTAATAATACGTCCACATAATCGGTTTTTAACCTTTTGAGACTGCCTTCTACAGATTCAAGAATGTGTTCTTTAGAAAAATCATAATAACCTTTTCTTATACCACATTTTGTTTGAATTATAATATTTTCTCTGATACTAGGATTCATGTTAATAGCCTCAGCAAAAACTTCTTCTGATTTCCCACCACCATAAATATCTGCATGGTCAAAAAAGTTAATTCCTTCCTCTAATGCAGTATTTATATGTTTTGAGGCTTCAGTTTTTGATAGATTATTTATTCTCATACATCCTAATGATATCTCGGATGCTTCAATTTTATTGCCAATTCTTATATTTTTCATATGTCTATCTTCCTTTGTCTATGATTCTAGAATTTTATTCCATTTTTTTAGTTCATCGTTATCTGTTCCAACATTAGTTACTGTAATATTTGGATAATGCTCTAATCTTTCTCTGACTTTCTTAGCAGTCTTCATTACTTCTTTGTTTTTTGATGTTGAAGTACCTTTTATCTGCTCATATAATGCTCCATCATTGATCTTAACTGTTATATCCTTATCTCCAAACTCTTTGAGTTTCTTTAATAGTGTGAGTAACGCCCAGTGAGTGACAACCAAAGGCTTTCTATATTCTCTCCAAACTGATTCTTTGCAAATAAGTTCATCATCATCATATATACAATATCTAACTTCTATATCTTCATTCTCTTGATAAGTTGAAATCCCTACTAAATAAGCTGTAATCATGGTTACCTCCGTTAATTATATAGTTTACCTTAGTTTAACACTTGTATTCATTTTTATCAATTATAAGTTAGTCTAGTTTTTATTCGTATTGAACGAACCCAAGACTTTCATATAAAGTCTCAGTTATGTAATAAGACCTAGGTAATCCTTTATCATCTTGGTAAGCATAGATTGCCAGCTTCATCTGTTCACCGTATTTTCCATCGCAAAAACCTTTATAGTAACCAAGTTCTCTAAGTCTCTTTTGAACAGCATAGACATCGGAACCAATATTACTAGGTTTCAATGTTCTAAAACCATCTCCAAAAGGTCCATATGGTCCTTGAACTATTGTAACCTTAGTTCCATATGGGATATATTTTTTTAACTCCTTAGCATCTTTATTATACATTCTGATGCAACCTTTTGAGAGTCCACTTCCTATACTCCACGGTTCATCTGTACCGTGTATACCGTATTTTCCCCAGGGTACATTAAACCCCATCCATGTTCCACCAAATCCTTCTCCCCAATTGGCTTTACTCACAATATTCCATGTACCCAGAGGCGATGGAGTACTATACTTACCACCTGAAACAGGATATTGCTTGTATATTTCATTATCTTTAAAAACGTACATGATATAAGTATCAAGATCTACATGTATAAAATAAGGATTATTCTTTTGACTAAAAAACACTTCCAGCAGATTTTCATTGGTCTTTTTCATACATATAAGGTTTGCTACACTTATAGCAAGTATAACAGTTAATACAATTTTTATGTACATATATTTCATACTACTAATCTCCTTTAAGTATGTACTCAATAATACAAACTTGTTGCGTCATATTAATAATATGAAATACAAACTGTCCATTATAACAAAAAATTACAACAGTATAAAAAAAGTTCACCTGAGTGAACTTAATTTCTACTATTTCTTCCCTATCTCCCAACTCCTAGCTCTTTCCCTGATTTTCCAAAACTCTTGATATCTGCCCTTAACTCTTGCAAGCTCTTCGTGAGTTCCTTTTTGAATTATTTTACCTTCATCTATTACTAGAATTTGATCAGCTTCTTTTATAGTAGCCAAACGATGTGCTATTACGATAAGAGTCTTATCCTTAACTAATGCACTGATGGCTTCTTGTATATATCTTTCATTATCAGGATCTACACTAGCTGTTGCTTCATCAAGGAGTATGATAGGTGCATCTTTCAATATGGCTCTAGCTATGGATATTCTTTGTTTTTCACCACCAGACAAAGATGCTCCTGCTTCACCTACCATAGTATCATAACCCTTATCAAGTGCCATAATAAAATCATGACATCTTGCCTTTTTCGCCGCCTCTATAACTTCTTCTTTTGTAGCTTCTGGTTTACCGAATTTAATATTGTTCATTATAGTATCTTTGAACAAATATACATTCTGAAAAACAATACTGATATTTTTTAGGAGGCTGTCACTAGTCATAGTCTTTACATCTACTCCACCTACCAGTACTTTTCCTTTATCTGTATCCCAAAATCTTGCAATCAGATTAGTTATAGTACTTTTACCACATCCTGATTTACCAACTAGAGCTGTCATACTGTGCTCTGGCACCTTGAAACTAATATTCTTGAGAATATCCCTTTCTTCGTATGCGAATGTTACATTCTTGAATTCTATATCATAACTATCAATATATATATCTTTCCCATCTTCATCTATAAGAGGTAAATTCTTCAATTCCTCATAACTATCAAGTCCTGCATCCATGATCCTAACAACTCCTGTAAGTCCACCTAATACTTTGAATGGAATATACATCTGGAAAATATAGATCAACATGGTTAACATGAAATAGCCATCTAAGTTACCTTTCATGAATAGATATGTAATCAATAATATAGTAGCTCCTGTACCAACAACAAATACTAGTTCAAACCAAAACAAAGGCTTCATGAACTTTTTCTCAAATTCAATTGATGTATCTCTGGAATCTTTATACTCTTTTTGAATTTTTTTAGCTCTTTTACCAGATAGATTAAACGATTTTACCACTGGTATACCTTCAATGTATTCTAGAACTGCATCAATCAATCGTGCTTGGGCTTTAGTACGTATCTTTGCATGATGCACCCCTACTTTTTGAATATTTTTTAGGGTAATATTAGCACCAACAAGAATAATAAGGTTGACGATTCCTATTCTGACATCAATTATCAACATGAATATTATACTAAGTATCATGCTGATATAACCGGTTACAACTTTTGACATTGATGAAATACCGAATTCTTCAGCAAAAGACATGTTTGTCGTAACAATAGATGTTATCTTTCCAACATTCCCGCTTGTAAAATATCCCATAGGAATTCTCTTGATGCGGTCAGCAAATAATAATCTTTCTCTTTCAAAAATCTCATACCCTGTACCTGATTGAAACCCATCAATTAATCTTTTTAGAATAGTTCTTATGATAACACTAGAGAACATGACTATACCAACAATCCATGCTTGTTTCATTGTTGCCTTTTCTTCCAGAATCAGATAAAAAACATATAATACAAGCATCATTGGCATCTGAGCACATATACCTTCGAATATACTTAGTACAAAAGCAATTTTTATCTTATAAGCAAATTCATTTGCAAGCTTTATTATTCGTTTTACAACACTAAGCATAATTTCCCTCCTCTATTTTAATATTCCATTCCATAGATTTCATGTGAGCATCCCATAAAGCTTTGTAATCCATAGAATTATTGAGAAGTTCATTATGAGTACCCTTATCTACTAATTTACCATCATCCATAACTAATATCTGATCTGCGTGTACAATAGTTGATAGACGATGTGCAATAATAATCAGTGTCTTATTGGCAATCAGATTATTAAGAGCTTCTTGAATCTTATCTTCATTTTCTGCATCTGTTGATGATGTAGCCTCATCTAGAACGATAATCGGCGCATCTTTAATCATTGCTCTTGCTATAGTGATTCTCTGCTTCTCTCCAACAGACAATTTTTTACCTGCATCACCAGCAGATGTATTATACCCATGTTCCAGATTCATTATAAAATCATGGCACCCTGCCATCTTTGCCACTTTTATGACTTCTTCATCTGTTGCATCCGGTTTTCCTATTCTTATATTCTCCATTATTGAAATATTGAATAAAAAAGTATCTTGAGCCACATAACTTATATACTTGGATAATCTATCAAAAGTCATGTTTTTAATGGAAACACCACCTATAGTTATGTCACCTCCACCAATATCCCAATAATGAACCAGCAATTTTGCTAAAGTACTTTTTCCACTCCCTGATCTACCTACTATAGCTGTCATACTATTTTCTTCTACCTTGAATGATACATCTTTTATTACATCCTTTTGTTCATATGCAAAAACTACATTTTCATATAGGATTTCATTACCCACAGGTGACTGACCATTATCCTCGACAGTTAAGCCTCTTTGTTCCATTGTTTTCTCTAATTCGTTGATTTTTTTGCTCACATGGGTAAGTAATCCCACATACTCCAGTAATCTTACAAGAGGTACACTGATACTTAGAGTCAGTAACACAGAAAAGATAAATGTTGATAGTGGTAATGTACCTCTTATATACATTGAAAATCCAACAGGTAGAAGTAATAAGATAGTACAAGGTAGAATCGCTGCATTCATAGCCATCAATGTCCATGAATCTCTATACAATGCTAGTGTAAAATCTTTTAATGTTGTTATAGCATTTTTATACTTTTCAAATGAAGTAGCCGTCTTATTAAAGATCCTTACCACTTCCATACCGTGGATGTATTCTACAATTGCAGCATTGGCTTTACTTGAGGCTTTATAGTAATCATCCATCTTACCGCTTAATCTCATCATAAGAGTCATAGCAATTATTCCAAAAGGAATAGAACCCATTGATAGTAGACCCATACGCCAATCTATGATAAATAATATTATAAAAACAATTAATGGCATAACCACATATGGAATCCCTTCTGGAATCATATGCGCTATATAAGCTTCCATACTGTCAATATCATCCACTAGATTCTTTTTATATTTACCTATCCCTTCCTTCTGTATATCTCCAATTGAAAGAGTCATTATTTTATTAGTAAATTTCACTCTCATCCCCATCAAAGTGTCATATGCCGCATCATGAGATGCGCCTAGTCCTTGTAAATAGAATATAGTTTGAAATAGGAGAAATAATAATATTCCACCAGCCATAATTAATAAATAACTTAATGTAAAAGGCTTGTCATCAACAAATTTTATTACTATATCATAAATCATGATATAAGGTATTATACCTGCTATAACACTCAAAAAAATCAGTGTCATGGCTTTATATACTTTGCTTTTATAATCACTTGCATATCTTATAATCTTTCTAAATCCATCCATTCAGACATCCCCCTTCTTAACCTGTTTCAATAATTTTGATTTTGTCTTTTCAGATAGCTGGTAACTATCAACTACTTTACCTTGTTCTAGCTGAATGATCCTGTTACAAGTCTTCAATATGAATTCATAATCATGGGATATTACAACAATGGATTTACCTTGCTTTTTTGATTCTAACAAATTATCACTAACTCTCTCCATGTTATCTCTATCCAGACCACTGGTAGGTTCATCAAAAAATTGTATAGAATGATTCTTGAACCCAGCTATTGCAATAGTCAGTCTTTGTTTTTCACCACCTGAAAGTGTAGATGGATGCCTATCCCGATAATGAGATAAATTGAACTCTTTTAATACATCATCAATAAGATTATTTTCATAATTCTCTTTCTTATTACCCAATATAAGTTCATTGTAAACACTGTCAGCAAATAGTTGATAGTCTGAATCCTGCATAACGAAATAAGTATATTCCATACGTTTCTTTCTCTTTATCTGTTCTCCATTGATATATATATGTCCCGATTGTTCTTTCATCAACCCGCAAATGGTTTTTACAAGAGTTGTCTTTCCTGAACCACATGGACCAACAATCCCTACTATCTCACCTTTATAAATATCAAGATTAATATCTTCAAGAATAATCTTCTTATTTTTTACTAATTTTAGATTCTTTACTTCAAGAACCTTTTCTCCAGTTGTTTTTCTGTTGATATCTAGTGAATGATTAACATTTACTGGTACATTCTTCAAATCAAATGTACGTATACCTTTTTGCTTTAAGACAGTATCTTTCATATTTACTAACTGTTCTTCACTCATATCTTCAATAATCTTACCCTTGTCCATATATAATATTCGATCAACCAGACCTAATAAATAATGAATTCTATGTTCTACAATTATGATTGTATGACCTTTTTCCTTAAGAACCTTCATTACTCCCCTAAGTTTAACTATAGATTCAATATCTAGATTAGCTGATGGTTCATCAAAGACGATTATGGACGGATTCATAGCATATATAGAAGCAATGGCTATTTTTTGTTTTTCACCACTTGACAACTCATGTACAGATCTATTCAATAAATCTTCTATACCTAAATACTCTGAAACTATCTTAATGCTCTCATTCATATGCTCTCTCTCATAACCGAGATTCTCCATTCCAAATGCTATCTCACTAGTAGTATTTGTAGTAAAAAACTGTGATCTTGGATCTTGGAAAACTGATCCTACTTTCTTAGATACATTATGTATTGGTTCATTCCCAACATCTATATCATACACATAAGCCTTACCACTTATTTGTCCCTCATAAAAATGGGGTATCAAGGCATTAATAGCACGTGTTAGGGTCGTTTTTCCACAACCACTTCTCCCTGTCACTAAGATACATTCACCTTCATCTATTTTTAGGTTAATTGTATCCAACCCTAGTTTTTTGACATTATTATATCTATAACAAAATTCATTCAAGGCGATGGCTGTTAATCCCATATAATCACCATCCCTCCTGTAATTATTATGTATAGAATATAGAAGTAATCTATAAACCTTAAATATAATTTATTTACATTAGTTTTTTTGCAAGGATAATCAATGGCTCTTGTCATAGCAGATGCTGCCAATTCCTCTGCTATCTTGCCACTTCTAGATAATAATGGTACCAATAGATATTCTATGGTTCTAAAAGGCTTTCTGATGAAACCATAAAATGATAGTTGAATGTTACGAATTGCCATACTATCTCTTATAATTTTAAGCTCTATAAAAATAGTTGGTATGAATCTTACAGTAACTGCAAAGGGCACAATAAGAACTCTAGGAAACCTTAGTTTGTTTAACGCTCCTATAAGTTCTGTAACATCTACCGTTCTGATTATTATAGTTCCCATCATACAAAAAGGCATAAAACGAACTAATATGAACATTAGCGTACCAATAGAGCCAATAACTTGACTATCGATTATATTAGGTAATACAACATAGCAAAACAGCAATCCCAAAGATAGTAACATATATTTTACAGCAGGTCCTATTACACCTAATGCCATCATCACTAGAATCATACTTAATATATAACCAAACATGCTCTTCCATGATTCTATGTTAAAAAATATAATCCCAGTAACTACAACATGAAATAGTTTTATTCTAGGGTCAAAAGTAATCCATCCTGACTTCTGCCTTTGGAAATTACCAATCATCACATTATCCATTGTATGATAATTCCTCTCTGTCAAAATGTTTTTTTAATAACTTTATTCCAAATACTCCACCTATGACTGCTCCAATAATAGTAGCTATAAAAGCAATAACTCCCATAGGTCCATGTACAAGATTAACAATACTTGTTATATAATCAGCTTTTCCTCCTAATTCTTTGGAAAGCTTGATGTAATAGTCACTGAAAAAGATGATTACACCAAAACTAGTACCGTAAAATCCGAGGATGAAAACTACAAATGACAGTACCATATAGAATTTCTTTCTATATTGCCCTATGTTAGCAATTATTTCAGCCAATATACCACCAATTGTAGTGAATATAACCATATGCCAAAGACCCATCAATGTCCAGATCAATCCTTGAATGATACCACTAATCACTATTGTTCCTTTTTTAGGTGAACGGCTGATAATCAACATATAGACTGGTCCTAGAGCTATGCTTCCAATAGCATAGAAGAACAGATAGAATACAGGTACAATCCCAACAATCATTCCAATTATTAGCACCAAAGCAAAAAAGACTGCATTATAGATTCCAATTGCAATTAAATTCTTACTGGTCAGCTTATTTCTATTAATTCTTTCCATAGCGAACTACTCCTTTTATTTTAGTTTTTCCTGATATTAATAATCAATATCATTATGCTAGCAAATATAATTCTAACATAATCAATTAGATTGTCGCTCGTTCAATCAGAATGAAAAACTATTCCAAAAAGGATAAATTATTTTATTTTCGTAGTTCTCTTGGTGTTATATTATAATACTGTTTAAATGCTTTACTAAAACTATTAAGATTATCATAGCCACATTCAAGTGCTATTTCCGTAATACTTTTATCTGTAGAGATAATTAGTGACCTGCCCAAATCCAGTCTTAAAGATTTGATATAACTATAAATACTCGTTGAATACAAGGTGTTGAAACCTTTTTTCAGCGTTGATTGACTAAGTCCAATCGTGTTGCTTATACTATCGATAGTCAACTTGTCAGATAAGTTGTTTTTTATATATCTCTCAGCTTCTAATATTTTTTTTATTGTATTTTGAGTATAGACATTTTCTTTTTTCAATAAGTTTTCTTCAATATGCTTTATCTCATAAATAAGCCATTCCATGGCTTTTATTTTCATCATTTCAAGATTCTCTTGATTTATTGCCTCCATTAGCTTATGTGCCAATGCTGTAACTTCAAGATTGCTTTTTATGGATATGTAATTCTTATGCTTGTTAGTCTGTTTACCAAGCTTAATAAAGAGTTCTTCTTCAATATGAAATATATTTGAAAATATTTCTACAATATCATCTGCAAAACCTATAATTCCAATTCCTTTATAATTATTTTCCAGCATCTCTAAACATTGGAGATTTTTTTCTCCATAATAATAGGAAGTTTGTCCTGCTCTAGCTATACAACTTTTACCGTCAATATCTGTTGCACAGATTTTGCCTTTGAAACAGTAATCCATTTTAAATATCTTCTTACTGTAAAATTCATAATCCTTCTGACTATTAAGTATATAATTATTAGAAAGGCTGAAATCACTTACATACACATATATCTCTGGCATCATATAATAGAATGTTATAGTACCACTTCCATATGGCTCCTGTAATTCATGTATAGTTATTTCACTTGTTTTTTTAATTATCTTAGTGCTTTTACCAAGTATAAATGAATCATTTTCTATACGTTTCATAATTTCTCCTTTCCATAATTGGGTAATCTATTTTTTTCTAGCTATTATATTGAAATGTCTAGAATAATATTTAGAATTTTCCAAGCAATATTTTGTTTGTTCTATAGGAACATCAATGAAATCAAAATCAACGAAATATTTTTTTATATCTTCAATATCTACATAAAAATGAGGTACGTCCTTTTCAGTTTCATGTTCATCTCTTAAGATGGTATTATCATCAATCCTTTTATAATTATCAGCGTGTTGGTACGACCAAGTATTTTTAGAAATAAGGGTTATGAATAATTCTCCTTTACTTTTCAATACCCTTTTTATCTCATCTAGTGCTTTAATGAACCCTTTAGTATCTGAATGATAAATAACATTATATGCTATTATACAATCAAATGTATCATTTTCAAAGGGTAGTTCAAGCATATCACATATTTGTGTTTCTATATCCAACTCTTCTTTTTTAGCCCAATTGTTGAGATGATTGATTCCATATTCAGATAAATCAACAGAATTAACCCTAAATCCGTTTTCTGCAAAAAATATGGAATGTCTTCCCAATCCACAACCTAGATCAAGAAATCTATGGAATCCTTTGGATGCCCAAGAATTAGCTAAATAACATGATTCTATTGAAGGTATTAACCAGTAGTCATCTTCATTCTTACTCCAATCCCAAGCTTTTGATTTTATCATAGTTATACCCCTTTCTCTTTCGCAATAAATCTATATTATCATTACTTGTAAGATAATACAAACAATATATATGCTCAACATGTTAAAAATCACTTATTAATAAAAAACTTATAGTTTTAGTTCAAAAATACTTGACAATGTATAGTTATGGAACTAAGATAAAATAATCATTATATGTTAAACGATAAACCAAAATTGTATAAGGAGACAATTATGATTACATTAATATTACTTATCATTATATACTTAGCATTCATTAGTTTGGGACTACCTGACAGCTTGCTTGGAGTAACTTGGCCAGCTATGCGATTGGAATGGGGTATGTCGCTAGATGCAGCAGGACTTGTTGCAATTCTAACTACAGGAAGTACCGTTTTATCAAGCTTCGCAAGTGGTCATGTAGTAAAAAGGTTCGGAACTGGTAAAGTAACTTTTATCAGTTGTATGATAACTGGAATGGCTCTGCTAGGTATTTCATTTTCCCCATCCTATTTCTGGTTATTATTATTAGCTATTCCATTAGGTCTTGGTGCAGGTTCAGTAGATACAGCACTTAATAACTATGTAGCACTTCATTTCAAATCACACCATATGAGCTGGCTTCATTGTTTTTGGGGTGTTGGAGCTACAGTAGGTCCAATTATAATGGCGCAGTGTATGTTGCTAACAGATTCATGGCGTTTCGGCTATCGTACAATTGGTATCATCCAGCTTGTTCTGGCTCTTGTATTGTTTATGAGTTTACCTTTATGGGTAAAACACAGAAAAATATCAGCCAGTAGCATAATTGAAGATAATCAGATAACTACAGAAAAACCAATAGAGAAGAATGTCTTTAAACTAAAAGGTGTGAAATATGCATTGTCAACTTTTTTCTTTTATTGTGCTGTTGAATTCTCAGTGGGTTTATGGGGAAGTAGTTTCCTTATACATGTTAAAAATATATCTGTAGAAACTGCTGCATCTTGGGTAGCTATGTATTATGGGGGTATTACCATTGGAAGATTCATATCGGGTTTTGTTACTTTTAAGATGAGTAATAAACAAATGATTCGTAGAGGTCAAATAATTGCTATGACTGGTTCCATACTGCTATTGCTCCCATTACCCCACTATGCTTTAATGGGCTCATTAGTTTTGATTGGATTAGGTCTTGCTCCTATTTTTCCTTGTATGATTCATGAGACACCAACTAGGTTTGGTAAAAATAATTCTCAAATCATTATTGGTTATCAGATGGCATTTGCTTATATAGGTGGAGCTTTCTTCCCACCATTATTTGGAGTATTAGCACGAACTGTAAGTTTAACATTATTTCCATATTATTTGATACTTTGCATTATGATTATGTTTCTTAGCTCTGAAACACTTACTGTACATACTAAAAATATTTGATATACCATTTACAGAATTAAATCTTGAAAGGACTGTGAAATAATATTTTGATATTAAAAATATATTATCCCACAGTCCCTAATTAATAAAGTAATATCTATGCTTTTCTAATTCTGAATCTTACGCTTTCAAAATCTTTCAACTCAGGCAAAGTCAATCCTAAGTTCATTAATTCATCTCCACCAAATATTCCTTCTAATCCATCAATTTTATAATTAAACTCTTCGTTAAGACCTCTACATCTTACTTGTTGGTCAACTGGGTTAGGCTCAGCTAGAATAGTTGTATAGAATAAGATTGCTTCAGTCTTATCCTTAGAAACAAAAATCCAAGCTCCATTGTTTTCTTCAAAAGGGTTATTTAATCTATAATAATCTCCATATTGGATAAGCTGTCTATTTTCTTTATAGAAATCAATTTGTTCTTTTATTTCACTAATCTGTTTATCATTATATTTTGTAAGATCAAGTTCATAACCGAAATTACCTGACATAGCTACATTCCCTCTTGTATTAAGAGGTGTGGTTCTTCCTACCTGATGATTAGGTGTACTGGAAACATGACTTCCCATAGAAACAGGTGGATAAACTAAGCTTGTAGAGTACTGTATCTTCAATCTCTCGATAGCATCTGAATCATCACTAGTCCAGATCTGAGGCATATAATATAAGATACCTGGATCGAATCTTCCTCCACCTCCAGAACAGCCTTCAAATAGGATATCCTTATGTCTGGTTACAATCTCTTCCATTATATAATATAGACCTAACATATATCTATGAGATGTTTCCATTTGTCTGTCTCTAGGCAAGTCCATGGACATAACATCTGTTAAATATCTATTCATATCCCATTTTACATATTTGATTGGTGCACTTGAAAGTACTTTGGATACTGATTCAATAATATAGTCACAAACCTCTTTTTTGGATAAGTTCAGAACTAATTGATATCTGCATGTAACTCTTTCTCTATTTTCAACATGTAGACACCAATCACTATGATTTCTATACAGGTCACTGTCAGGTGATATCATTTCTGGTTCGAACCATAATCCAAAATCCATATCCATATACCCAACATTCTCAGCTAGTTTTTCTAGTCCACCTTCGATTTTATCAGTATTCACATACCAATCACCTAATGAACAGGTATCATCATCTCTTTTACCGAACCATCCATCATCTAGAACAAATAATTCAACACCTATTTCACTAGCTTTTTTAACAATATCTTCTAAACTTTCTCTTGTAAAATCAAAATATGTAGCTTCCCAGTTGTTAATTACAATAGGTCTTTGTTTTTCTTTCCATGTACCTCTCATCAAGTTTTCTCTATACAGGCTATGATACTCACTTGACATGCCTCCAAGCCCTTCATTAGAATATACCATTACTACTTCTGGTGTCTGGAACCTTTCTTCTGGTTTTAGCTGCCAAGAGAAATTCAATGGATTAATACCCATAAGTAATCTAGTTCTATTGTGTTCACTTACTGATACTTCACCTAAGAAATTACCACTGTACACTAGGTTAAATCCAAATACTTCTCCTTTTTCTTCTGTAGTATCAGGTGACAATAGTGCCATGAATGGATTATGTACATGACTGCTAGTTCCTCTTGCACTTCCAATGGATTGGATTCCTTGTACTAATTGTCTCTTGACAATTTGACGTTCTCTAGCCCAAGCTCCTGATAGTTGCAATAACTCATAATCAGAGTTTCTATAATCAACACAACAACTTTGTGCATTGAGTACTTTTAATGTTTGATATCCTTTATTTATGATCTGTACAGATTTTGTTATAACGTTTCTATCATTGAATACTGTATAGTTCAATACTACCAAAAGATTGGTAACTTCATCTATCAGTGCTATCTCCAGTGTTTCTGCTTCATTTTCATCTGCATAGGTTGCAGGTAAACCTTCTAATCCTTTTTTACCTTTTATTATCTTATGAGAATCATATTTCAGATTAAGAATTCTAGAACCATTTTCTTGCTCAATGCTAAGAGCACCACTTCTTAGATCTACATGACCAAATGTTGGATATTCAAGTAGAGCTGAATCCAGTGCATACTGATCATCTTCTTCATTAGGTATTATACTCCAGCTTTTTGCTTTGTTAGTATTGATTACGTTATCATTGATATTTCTTATCTTTTTACCGTAATAAAGATGTATTAGATTATTATATTTATCCGCTTTAAATATATAACTTACGCTTTTTCCTTGTATATGGAATATTTTTTTGCTTTCATTATATTGTATTCCCATATCCATTTCTCCTCTCAAAGACATTTTACTATAAGTTTACCTTATTTTTCATTACATTTACATGGTATTATGTATAGTTTATATGGTATAATGTTGGCTAAGCATTAATTAACTTAATTTTGAAAGGAATTAAATTCATGTATAAAACAATAGGAATGGTAGCTCATGTTGATGCAGGTAAGACAACACTTCTAGAACAAATTTTATATCATACTAACTCAATAAAAGAAGCTGGTCGAGTTGATAATAAAAATACTGTCCTTGATTATCATACTATTGAAAAAGAGAGAGGTATTACCATCTTCTCTGACCAAGCCGTAACTACTTATAATGATTGTACATATCAACTGGTTGATACTCCTGGTCATGTGGATTTTTCTACTGAAATGGAAAGAGCCATTAGGATATTGGATTATGCCATAATAATAATATCTGCTGTTGAAGGAATAGAAGGTCATACTGAAACTGTTTGGCAGCTTCTTAGAAAGTACAATATACCTACTATGTTTTTTATTAATAAATTAGACAGGGTAGGTGCTGATTTCAACAATACAGTTAATGAAATCAAGAATACTTTCACAAAAGATTTAATGGTTATATCTAGTGAAGTTACCAGTGAAAACATTAATTATTTACTTGATAATCCAACAAGTGAATTAATAGAATCTTTGGCTGACTATGATGATGATATATTGAATAAATATATAGATGGAATAGAAGTAGAGAAAGAAGAATTAGTTAATACTGTAAAGAGATTGTTTAATGATAATGTAATATATCCTTGTTTATGTGGGATTGGTTTGAAGGGTATTGGTATCAAGGAACTCTTAAGAGCTATAGATACTTTGACAATCTCTGGACATACAGATGGTAATGGTGATTTTCCATCAGGAACTGTGTATAAGATTAGATATGACAATGCAGGCAATAAGCTTACTTTTATAAAATTGTATAATGGTTCACTTAAGGTTAAAGATACCGTAACTCATAGAATTATGGATAATGAGATTACAGAAAAGATTAATGAAATAAGGATATATAATGGAACTAAATATACTCTTTGTGATAAAGCCTGTTCTGGACAACTTATTGCAGTAACTGGGCTAGGTTCATCTTATATTGGTGAAGGAATGGGTGATATAGAGGATTATAATGATTTCTTGTTGGTACCTACTTTAAAATCTAAGGTGATATATGATTCGTCTGAGAATCCTAAGGAGATCTTAAAGATTTTTTCAATGTTAACAGAGGAAAATCCTTCTCTTGATGTTTTATGGATAGAAGAATTGAAGGAAATACATATAAAAGTAATGGGTACTATTCAGCTTGAAGTATTAACTCAGATTGTATTGGACCGTTTTGGTAAAACTATTGATTTTGGTACTCCGGAAATATTATATAAAGAGACTATAGCTAGTAAAACTCATGGTTTTGGACATTTTGAACCTCTGAAGCATTATGCTGAGGTAGAGTTTGATATAGAGCCAGCTCCTAGAGGTTCTGGGATATCAATTGATTCATTTTGCAGTGTGGATGTATTACATACTAGATGGCAGAGGTTAAGTCAGAAAAACATCCCAGATGCTTGTAAGAAAGGGATTCTTACTGGTTCGCCTTTGACAGATGTGCTTATTACCCTTACTACTGGTAAATCTCATGTTAAACATACTAGTGGTGGAGATTTTAGACAGGCTACTTTTAGGGCTATTAGGCAAGGGATTGAGAAAGTTGATAATATACTGTTAGAGCCTTTTTATCAATTCAAGGTGAAGATTGAAAAATATTTGTCGGGTAGAGTAATGACTGATATAACTA
This sequence comes from Vallitalea guaymasensis, assembly GCF_018141425.1. NCBI lineage: Bacteria > Bacillati > Bacillota > Clostridia > Lachnospirales > Vallitaleaceae > Vallitalea > Vallitalea guaymasensis. Next base: position 3,793,032 of record NZ_CP058561.1, on the reverse strand, counting down.
AGATGCATGGTAGTTTTGATTCTCCTGTTACAATGGATGAGCATGTTATGATTAGTGGTAGGGTTCCTGTTTCGACGGCGATGAATTATCCTAGTACTCTAGCTTCTTTTTCGTCTGGTAAGGGGAGTATTACGTTTGTTTTTGCTGGTTATGATAGATGTCATAATACAGATGAGGTAATAGAGAGATTGGGGTATGATAAGGATGCTGATAAGGATTATACTTCGACTTCTATTTTTTGTTCTCATGGGAAGGCTTATGGGGTTAGGGGGAGTGAAATAAATGGGGATTAATGATTAAGTGGTTGACGGTCGTGTAGGTAGTATAGGTGAATATTTCGTCAGCCGTTAAACGTCCGTGTTTAAAAGGCTGAGTTCGCCGTCCATGGCTCACTGCTTCATATTCACCTATACTACCTACACTCGGTTGTTCAATGTTTTAGTTATTTGGAATGGTTATACCTTTTTTAGCTTTTAAATTTAGTTTCACTAAACTAAATTTCAATTTCTGATTTAGTTTAGTGAAAATATCAGATATATATAGCTAACAAATTACTAGGATGAGCTATATCTTTACTTAATTATTATTTATTATAATTAAGTCTGTATTCTGCTATTAGAAGGTCTACCATTCTTCCGTAGCTTTGGACACCGTCTTGTTGTTTGTTTAGTTTGAGGTAGGTGTTATTTATTTTTGTTGAGGCTTTATCTATTGGTCCGGAGTATTTTTGCCAGAAGTCGTTGTTGTCTTGTAGGTCTCTTAGTACTCCTTCTGAATACGTAGCTTTTAGGGTAAAGTATGCGTTGGTGTCGTGTTCGTAGAGTTGTTTCATGGAGTGAATAAGGGCTAGCATTGTTCCGGAGTATTGGAAATCGGGGTCTGGGTGGGCTTTGCAGGTTAGGTAGGCTATATAGTTGGCTTCGTCTTCTCTGGCAAATCCTCTTTGATGTGCCATTTCGTGGGATGCTGTTGCGGGGAGTAATACATGGGTTCTGTCTTTATTGATATTAGCTTCAGCTGTGAAAGGGAAGTAGATGCCAGCAATACCGGAATAGGACATTACTTGGGAGAAAACTACACCTTTGGGATCTCCGTAATTACCGCTTAATTCTCGGTATGTGTCTGAGATATTGTCGTAGCCTTTATGTGCTCTATTGAAGACGTCTTTGTAGCCCTTTGGTATATACATTACGCCATTTTCATCTTCTTGAACTTGTTTTCTTAGGTCATTGGCTTCTGTAATTAAGCTCTCGCATAGACCTGTTAGTTCTTCTATGGTTGCATCTTGTACGTTAAGGTTGGCTATTTCAGAAAAGGGTAGTCTATAGTAGTTCAGACCCCAGATTAGTACAAATATGAAATATCCGACACTTATGAAGATTAATATTTTTCTAAGGAAATTTATTAGTATATATCTTTTTTTATTTTTGGTTTTTATTGTTGTTTGAATTATTTTTACTAGCTTGTATATAAAAAATGCAATAAGAAATATTATAAGTAATTCGGCTATTGAAGTTGGTATAATTCCTGTTATGGTACTAAGGAATTGGCTAATGTAACGATATATACCGTTTGAATAATATTTTTCGATAAATGCTGGTGAAGATTGTGCTATATTGGTTAATAATATTCCAATAGGTAGTAATAATATAAGGCTCCACTTAGAAATACTCTTTAATCTATCCATACCTGATTCCAACTTTCTAATTTATTTTATGTCAGTTGAAACGTCCCCTTGTCAGAAAACATTTCCATGTCAAGCTTTTCTGAATTGGTTTGGAGTAACATTATAATACTTCTTGAAGTATCGAATAAAACTCTGTGAACTGTTATATCCTAACTTGATTGCAATATCTTGTATTTTCATGCTTTTATTGTTTAGTAATAATTCTTTTGCTTTTTCCATTCTTAGGTTGGTAATATAATCAAAGACAGTGATTCCATTTTCTGTTTTGAATAATGTACTTAGATACCCTGGGGATAGATATACGTAATCTGCTATCATTTCCAAGGATAAATCTTTATTGTAATTATTTTTGATGTATTCTTTTACTTTGTTGATTATATTGTCATTTTGCATTACGTTCAATTTTGAAAAAAGCTGGATACATTTTCTGATGATGCTGTAAATTAATTCGTACATTTCATTTAGAGTTTTTGCTTCGTTTATTTTAGCGAATATCTCTCTGTTGGTTATGCCTATATCCTTCATGCTAAAGCCAAAGTTAGTCATTTGTTCTATTATATTTAAGCATACTTGGAAGTAGACATATTTTATATAATCAATATTTTTAATGCTTCCTTTTAGTCCTTCTGTAAGCTTTCTTAGTGCAGCAAAAGCCTTTTCTTCGTCCTGTTTCTTAAGGTAATTCAATAGTTCTTTTTCTATACTTTTATCATAGAAGATATTTTTCTCTATTTGCTGTGGTACCATATGTGATAATATTTTGTTATTACCTACAAAAAATTTGTACTCCAGTTGTTTTTGCACTTCTTCATAATGTTCATGGATATCTTCTAGATTATTGAAGTCATCACTTAGAGATACTGTCAAAGAAATATTATCCTTATTAAAATCTTCGTGGATTTCTGTAAGTAATGCATATACTTGGTTGATATCCTTGTTGGTGTTCATAATAATCAAGATTCTTTTTTCATTGATCTTACTTATTATTTTTTTGATATCAGGTTTATCGAAGTATTTATCCAATCTATCCTTTATCTTATTATTCATATTGGTATTTTCTAGTTCTATCAACATGAGATAATGGCTTGTGAAACTGAATTCAACATCCAGTAAATCTAGTACTTGTTTGAAGTTATCCAGATCAAAGGAATTATTGTTGATTATGTCATTGATGGAATGCTGTTTGAAATATGGGAATACATATTGGTAATCATTATTCAGTTTCAGGTTTTCAGTAAACAAATAGGCTATTACATTATCAATAAGCTGATAATCATTTTTTGAATCTATAGAATCTATCTTGGTTATCTTATTTATCTTTTTCATTAGATTCCTTATAGGTTTATATAAATAGTCTGAAAAGAAATATGTTAGAATCAGTGATATCAACAATATAATCAAACATGATATAATGTTTAATTTAGTTAAAACATTTGAAGTTTGGAATAAGTCCTTTGATTTTTGACCAACTACAAATGTCCAGTTATACTTGTTGGATATACTTTTCCAAACATATAGATTCTCACCGAGATACGATAATTCCAGATTGGTCTCGTTTTCCCCTGAAATATCTTCTAATAGTTTATCATTCCACTCATCATTATAAAATTCATCTGAATAGATGATAGAATGATTATTATCAAATACAAAATATTCTAGTCCATCTGTAGCTTCAACTATCAACTCATCCCAAAAGTTATCATAGTTGATATTAACTACAATATAAGCATTTTTTTCTCTGTTGAAAGAATAGAATTTTTTAATATAACTAAATACTTTCTCGCCTTTTACTGTTCTTGATGGAGTAACATAGTTTACTCCATCAAATTTTATATCAAAAATTGCTTTGTCTTCAAAGTTGTTTTTATCATATTTTGAATCACTTAGAATAATATTTTCTGAATCATTGAATAGATAAATTGAATCTATTAATTTATGTGATAGAGCGTTTTTCTCAAATAAACTTAACGCATCTCTCATAAACAAACTATAACTGTTTGGATATTCATTGGTGGTAACCAGCTTCCAAACACTTTCATTACTAACAAATTGGTTTATTAGTGCATCCATTTCAGTTAATTTTTGTTCAACCATAAGTCTTTTTTGATTAAGAGAACTTTCTCTTGAAATATTGACCTGTTTTAATAAATGATCGTTGCTGAATTTACCAATTATCGTGGTAATCATTATTACTGGAATCATTATAGAAATTGAAATTACAAAGAAAAACTTGTAGAATGTAGCGCTTTTACTTTTTTTATTGATAACATTTAAATCCATGACTCTTTTCAACAAAATCCACCCCATAATTACGCCTATCTTTAATAAAATTAACCCATCATAACAAAAAGCTTTTAAAAGTACATCTATTATATCACAAATTTCTACAAAAACATACTAATTTTCACAATAACTTTTGTCAATTACTTCCCTAGATTCCATTTCTATCTCTATTGGTTCTCTTCCTAATTCTTTTACCAATAATAGGTGTAATTCTTCAATTATATCCTTATATTTTGGATCATCAGCTAGATTATTGAACTCATTTGGATCTTTTTCCATATTGAACAACTGTCTCTCAGCACCATTATTACTGTCTATTTCATTAAAATATACATATTTATAATTACCTTTTCTAATCATACAGTGTCCAGCTGCGATATTATGTGCATAGTATTCACTGACAGAATAATTTCTCCAGTTGTCATCTTTACCATTGATTAGGTCAACCATAGATTCTCCATCCCAATCTTTTGGAGGTTCTGCTCCACATACGTCACATATTGTTTTTATCACATCCAGCAGATTACAAACTTCTGTTTTTCTTGTTCCATTACACCATTTTTCAGGCCAGCTGACTATCAATGGTACTTTAGCTGAACAATCATACATAGAGTTTTTCCACCATAATCCGTGGTCTCCCATATTTTCTCCATGGTCACTGGTATAGATTACTAATGTATTATCCTTTATTTCTGAATCATCTAATGTATTTAGTAGTTCTCCTACTTGCTCGTCAAACCAAGTTACCAAACCATAATATAGTTCTCTACCTTTTTTAATGATAGATTCATCCACTTGGTCATTCTGAAATGCTTTTCTCATGATTTTATAATGTTTTGGTAAAGATTCTATATGTCCTTCTGGTATCTCTGGCATAGGAACTTTATCTCTATACATATCATAATATTTTTGTGGGACTATCAGTGGAAAATGAGGTGCTAGATAACCTGCAAGCAAGAAAAATGGTTTATCGTCTTTTTGCCTGTTCCTAATTACATCGCTGCATATCTTTGTAACCATTTCATCATGTTCCATTACTCTGCTGTTATCATCAACGTAAAAATCATTGAACCTTCTAGATAGAACACTTTCTTGGGCTTGGAATTTTCCATCTGATAAATCTATCCTTTTGTTATATTTCTTTCTTACATTGGTATTGGTCCAAAATGGATATAGTTCTTCAAATCCGTATCTTCTATCTTTTGCATAGTGCATTTTTCCTCCAAGATAGCAGTCATAATCTACATCTTTTAAAACCGTAGCTAGAGATACAATATCATCGGTTTCCAACATGCTTTCATTACTCCATGCACCGCATTTATTTATGTATTTTCCAGCAGTTACAGATAGTCTAGCTGGAACACATATAGGGGAAGGGGTATAACAATTTTCGAACAGTACTCCCTCATCAGCTAACTTATCTAGATTAGGAGTTTTTACTATACTGTTTCCTGAAGCTCCAACAACTGAAGCTGCGTGTTCATCTGACATTATAAATAAAATATTAGGTTTCTTCACATTTATCACCTCAATCAAATACCCAGTCATTTTTCTGTTTTGACCAATTAACAAGTTCATCATGCAATGTTTTAATCAATTCCATGTTTTCTTTTTCTGTCGCTATATTATTCATTTCAAGAGGGTCCGATTCTAAGTCATATAACTCTTTTTCATTCATCTGATCATATATATATTTATACTTTTCTGTTATGACAGCTCTACGAACACAACCTAGCTCTGGATTTCCTGAATACTGGCAGAATACTTTTCTATCTTTTATTTCACCGTTATTATGTATTACCTCATAATTAGATGTTCCATCTAAGTCATTAGGCTTCTCTATGTCTAATTCGTCTAATAGTGTAGGTAGTATATCTAGATTAGACATTGTACCTTCAATCTTTCTAGGCTCCACATTTGGTATTTTTATTAATAAAGGTACATTGACCGCTTGTTCATACATTTCCATTTTTTGATACATACTATGCTGACCTAGATGATCTCCGTGGTCACTAGTAAACAATATTATTGTATCTTCCAATAATCCTTTTTCTTTTATCTTATCTATCACTTTACCTATTTGATCATCTACATAATTAAGAAGTGCCAGATGTGCTGACCATACTTGTCGCCACTCTTTTTCTGTTACATTTTCAGCAAGTTGTGCAGGTACTCCATCTCTTCTATTGACAGGCTCGTTTTTAGCTATTTTACCCACATTGTCAGGTAGAACTATATCATCTGGATTGAATTTATTGATATATTCTTCTGGTACTCTAAGGGGTGGATGTGGTGCCCAATAGTTAATGAACAATGCGAAAGGATTATCCTTTTCAACATTATCAATGACATCTATGCTTTCTCTTGTAAAATATTCATCTTTGAAGGTTGTTGTATCATGCTCCCATTTTGAAACATATGTATTAGAATATCTCTTGTTGATGTAATCTCCATCAGCTCTTAATTCTTTCACTTCTCTTGAATGTTTTTCATCCCTTTTTACAGATATTCCTAGTTCTTCTATATATCTATTGTAATCTGTTTGATCTATCCACTTATCATATTTAATCCTATCTTTTAGAGCTGGTTTTACCTTTATATGGTCTACTCCTACATGACTTACATTGTATCCATTCTCTTTTAGTATCTGTGGAAAAGGCTTATTATCTCTGGCTGTGATCCCTTTCCAATCATTGAATACTACTCCATTTTTAGTTGGGTATTTTCCTGTAGAAATAGCTGTTCTACAAGGAACACAAAGAGGGCATGTATTATATGCCCTGCTAAAAACTAAACTTTCTTTTGCCAACTTATTCAGATTAGGAGTAACCTCTATATTACACTGTCTCATTCCAATACTATCAGCTCTTTGATGGTCAGTCATAATAAAGACTATATTGTGTTTCTTCATAGCTTCTCCTCCTACCAAAATATTTTGTTTTCTCCTCTTAATTTTCCAAGTGCTTCTACAAAGAAATAATCTCCATAGATTATAGGTGTATTAACATACTTTTGTTTTGTATAATTAACTGTTCCCATTTTTATTAATGCTTCTTCATCTTCATCCCATGCTCCGTAATTCTCATATAAGGATTTTAATATTTCTTCAGCATTTTTATAATAATATTCTTTTTGACTACCTTCCATATATTTACACATCTCCAACATTCCACTGGCTGCACATGCAGCTGCTGATGTATCTTTTCCATCTCTTTGCTCTTTTGGAGCTCTGAAATCCCAACATGGAGCTTTATCATCTGGTAGATTGGCTAAGAAGAAATCCGTAGCTTGTTTAGCTTTTTCAAGATATCTTTTCTCCTTAGTGTATCCATAACCAATTGATAATCCGTATATAGCCCATGCCGAACCTCTAGCCCATGCTGATTCAGGTGAATAGCCTTGACCTCCTGAAGCATTGAGTCTTTTACCTGTATTAGGATCGAAACATACGATGTGGTGAACAGAACCATCTTCCCTAATGAATTCTTTTATTACTGTATCTGTATGCGCCATTGCAATATGCTTGAAACGTGGGTCTTTTGTTTCTTCTGATGCCCAGTATAGAAGTGGTATATTCATCATACAATCAATAATAGCCCAGCCTTCACTATGGTTGAATACATTATCGTTCCACGCTCTAATGAAATTTCCCTTTATATTGAATCTACCTGCTAGATGGCTGGCTGCAATAAGACCTCTTCTTTTAGCAGTTTCGTCATTAAGTAACTTATAATGTGCAACCGATGATAATATCCACATAAACCCTACGTCATGATGTATATCCAGAAAATTATTCAAATCATAATCTAATTTTTCTTCACATGACACTGCATATTCTTTTAACTTATCTTCTTTTGTATCTTTATAGATCAACCATAATAATCCTGGCCAAAAACCGGCTGTCCACCAGCCTGATCTTTGACTATCATATTTCCCGTCTATGGATACGTGGGGAAATGTATCTTTTATTCTATCACTTATTCTATCTACTTTTTCTACAACCTGCTCCCATGATTCATCATACCATTTTGCCATTGTCTATAATCTCCTTTACTATCCTTCTTAACCTTTGACTGAACCAAGCATTACACCTTTAGTAAAATATTTTTGTAAAAATGGGTATACACAAAGTATTGGAACTACAGAAATCATAACAGTAGCCATTTTAAAGTTTTCAGGAGATGTAAAGACATCGTCTGTGTCAATATTTGCTGTCGTCTGATCTAGCATATCTCTTAAGACTACTTGTAAAGTCCATTTGGTTTTATCATTTATATACATCATACCTGGTAAGAATGCATTCCAGTTATAAACTGCATAGAATAACCCTACTGTCGCTAAAACTGATGTTGATAATGGTAATATGATTTTAAATAATATCCCAACCTCGCTACAGCCATCTATTTTGGCAGACTCTATCAACCCCATTGGGATGTTTTTAAAGAATTTCATTATAATTAATAGATTATATACAATTATCGCTTTTGGTAACATCAATGACCATAATGAATCTATCATTCCGAATTCTTTTACAACTAAGTATGTAGGAATCATACCTCCATTAAATAGCATAGTGAACATTATGAACCAAAAGATTCCTTTTCTCCCTTTTAGATTTTCTCTAGATAAAGGATAGGCTGTAAGTACACTCAAAAACATACTTATTGCTGTTGCACCTAAAGTGACAAGTACTGAATTCAATAATCCTGAGTAAATAATATCTTGTTTGAATGCTGATATGTAAGTGTTTAATGTAAATCCATTAGGAATGAAATAGTAGTTTGTCAATGTAACCTTATTAGGGTCACTCAAGGAATACATCAATACATACCAAAATGGATAAAACATCAATATTCCAACAATCACGAAGAAGCAATAGTTGAATACGGTAAATGGAGTAATTTTTTTCCTAACCATTATAAAAGTCCCTCCTCACCGATTTTCTTACTTAGTTTATCTGTTCCAACAACTAATACTAGAGCTATTACTGATTTAAACATATCTACTGTAGCAGCAATACTGTACTGTCCCCTCTTAAGACCTGTACGATAAACATATGTATCAAATATATCACTTATACTTTGAACCAATGGAGTCTGTAATACCATAATCTGTTGGAAACCTGCATTCATTACCTTTCCAATCCTTAATATTAATAGCATAACAATAATTCCTGAAATAGCTGGTAATGTTATATGTAATGTCTGTTTCCATTTACTAGCTCCATCAATACTAGCTGCTTCATATAGATTAGGGTCAATTTGAGTTAATGCTGCAAGATATACGATAGTTCCCCAACCGGATTCTTTCCAAATATCAGATAAAATCAAGATACCTCTAAAATGTTCTTTACTTGCTAATAGATTAACTGGGTCATGTCCAAATAATCTATATATCTCACCAACGATTCCATATGTAGGTGAAAAAATGTTTAACATAATACCACCAATAACAACCCATGAAAGGAAGTGAGGTAGATAAAGTACTGTTTGACTGATTCTACTGAACTTGATACATCTCATTTCATTTAACATTAATGCTAAAATAATAGGTACTGGAAAACCAATTAATATTTTCAACAAACTAATTACTATTGTATTAGAAAATACCTGTTTGAAATCTGTGGAACCAAATACTGTTCTGAAATTGTCTAATCCAACCCAAGCACTATCAAAAATACCCTTAAATATATCGTAATCCTTGAAAGCTATAACTAAACCAAACATTGGTAGATATCTAAATAATACAAAATATAATAGGCCTGGAATCAATAATATATACAGCCATTTATTTTTCTTCAAATATCTCATTGTATCGCTAGATGTCTTATTTTTAGTTTTTCTTTTTGCTATTGCCTGCATATTATATTCCTTTCTTAAGTATATAGTGTGTTTCAAAATGCTATTTCATCTTAAAACACACTATATCTATCAGTCATTTATTTTCTCGCTTGATATTTATCATTAACAGCTTTAGTTAAAGCTTCTCCACCTCTTTGATTCCATTCTTGAACAAATGAATCGAATCCTGATTCAATATCGGTTGCTCCTACGATCATTCCAATGAATTCTCTGTTTGTAAAATCAACTAAATCAGCTTCATATTTACTGGATTCGTCTACCATTATTCCATCTGCTGGATTACTTGCTGCACTCTTCTTAGAATAATCAATAGCATCTTGGAATTCTGGTGATGAATGGTCTATTAATGCAGTTTTAGCAATATAAAATTTGTCAATATCCAACTCTTTTCCTTTTGCATTATCGATAAGTCTTGTTACATGACCGTCTTCTTCTTTGTAATGTTCACCTTCTACTCCGTAGTTGACGAATTTATTTCCTTCTTCAGAAGCTGCCCAAGCCAATAGTCTTAATGCTGCATCTACATCTTTACATTCGCTGCTGATACCTGTTCTAACCCAACCTTTTGCAGATTCTGTTCTAACACCGATAGGACTGTCACTACCACCTTGTAAAACTGGTCCGTATACAAATTCACCTTCTGGATTCTTTTGAATGAATGGTGCATAATAGTTTTGGAAATTGTTTTTATCAAATAAGTGAATCTTAGTCTCACCAGCACCAAATGTTCCAGCTTTTACTTTAGTTTTCCATCTGCTACTATTATCAGTAACAAACTCTGGGTCAATTATTTTTTCATCATATAATTTCTTTAGATATTTAAGAGCTTCTTTTATCTCTGGTTGTACTGAACCATTTACTATTTGACCATCTTTTTCCATCCAATAGTTAGGAAGTACTCCATAAGCACCAAATATATGATCCATGAATTTATCTACTCTACTATAACCACCCATAGCAAAAGTATCATTTTTACCATTTCCATCTGGATCTTCTAGTGCAACTTTTTTTGCAAATTCATAGTATTCATCAAGAGTAGTTGGAACTTCCATTCCAAATTTGTCTAACCAATCTTTTCTATAAGCGATAATACTAAGTGGTCTAGCTGTACTATAACCTATCGCATATATATTTCCGTCATCATGTCTCATAGTATTCCATACTTCTTCTGTTCTTGAAGCTTTTAATTCTGGATACTTATCAAAGTATTCATTAAGTGGTAGTAATGCTCCACCTTTTGCTAACTTATCTTCCATAGCATCTGTATAGAAATTCATGATGTCTGGTCTTTTACCAGAAGCTAAGATAATGTTTAATTTGTTTTCAAGTTCTTTTGTTGTTACTTGAGTTATTTCTAATTCAGTGTTTGTTTTTTCTTCTATATAATCTTTTGAAAATGATTTATCCTGGATATCTCTACTATGTAAAAATAATTTTAACTTAGCAGGTTTATCACTTGTTTTGTTTGATTCATCATTTGCATCATTATTTTCATTCGACGTTACATTAGTATCCTTATTTGTATCCTTTTCATTATCTTTTTTACCACAACCAGTAAAACTAGCTAAACACATTGCAATAATTAATAAAATTACTGTAAATTTTTTCATTTGATGTAACCCTCCCTGTTGTTTTCATAAGAATAATGGTTAAATTTTACAACCAACATTTATTGCGCGCATTGCTTATTGGATGATTTCACGATACATTAATTTTGCCCAACTTTCAATAATATATTTTTAATTTTATAGTATTATTTGTATTCTTTGCGTTTTTTTCATATTAAAAAATATTAATATTGTTGTATTATATTAATATATACCCCCTAAAAACAGGCATTTATATCAATTTTACTCATATATGACTTAGGGACGTTTCCTTTGTCATGTTGGTGAAATCGACTTATTTTCTATGGCATGGGGACATTTTTAAGATGACAAAGGAAACGTCCCCTAGTCATAATCATATAAATAAAAAAAGATAGACCCAAATTTATGAGCCTATCAATAAGTATTGATCAATTATTTTATTTATGTATTTCAGTTAAACTTTAGTAGCTACTAACCAAAATACCATGCAGATTATAAAATCTTTACCTGTTTAATATTCTTTTTCCTGCATAGATCTTGAACTATCTTAGTGCAATTAACATATTTAGGTACATCAATGCTGTAAATTGAATGTCTAATGATTTCTCCTTCACTAGTAGCTGCTGTTTCATCTAAATCGGATTCTTCACTTAGGAACTTAATTTTTCTTACTTTTATATTCTTCATATTAAAGTATTTTTGAATACCTTTCATAAATTCCTTATCCCCTGTATATTGTATATCCAAGGAAATAGTTGATACTTTGTCAATGAATTTGTCTTCCACTTTCTTAAGTATAACTAGTGAAATAAATACTCCAATAGTAGATGCAGCTGTTATTACATACATCCCAAGTCCTATTGCAAGACCTATACAAGCAACTACCCATATAGAAGCAGCAGTTGTTAATCCTTTTACTAATCCTTTTTCACGGATTATTGTTCCAGCACCAAGAAAACCTACACCGGTTATAACTTGTGCTCCCATCCTACCAATATCAGCTTTTAGAGCATTAGCCAACTCTGGTTTTTCCTGAATTAGAGCTATTGTTCTTTCAACCGATTCGATTTGAATAATAGATACTACTGCAGCACCAACACAAACTAGTATGTGAGTTCTAAAACCAGCTGGTCTATTGGTAATCTGCCTTTCATAGCCTATTAATCCACCTACTAGAATAGCAATAACTATCCTAATAATCACTTCATATTCTTCCATCTGTCCACCCTTTTCCAATATATATTAATATATTTATATGATATTAAACTTAAAAGCTTCCTTCAATTTTGAAAGAAGCTTCCTAAGTATTTATATATTATTATATATATTATATACGAATTTGTTTTTTTTTCAAGTAAAATCTTAAATTTGTCTACAATTTCCATTGAATCTTGAATGTAACACCCTTTTTTTCATTATAAGCCACTATACTCGCACCATTGATATCCAACAACCTTTTGACGATATATAGCCCTAGACCGCTTTGTCCATTTTTACCTTTTTTGAACATTATAAATATATCATTGCTATCTTGTATATGCTCACCATCATTATAGAAGCTAAGACTAACTTCATCTTTCTTCTTTTCAAGAGATATCTTAATTATTGAGTCAGCATACCTAATCTGATTACTAAGAATATTCTCAACCACTATTTTCATCTGATTGAAATCAGCATTAATATATACATTATCCATCTTAATCTCTGTCTGGAACTTTTCAAGTTTCATAGTCATGTTATTGATAACTTCTTCAGCAACTTCTTTTAGATTTATCTTTACTTTATTCTTTATCTCACTTTCAAAATAATCTAATCTCTGAATATATAATAAGTTATAAACCAGTTTTTGTAATCTGCAACACTCGTCATCAATTATTTCTAATGATGATTCTGGCGTTCCTTTGGGATACAAGCCCTTTTTTAATGCATCTACATAACTCTGGATAATCATTATTGGAGTTTTCAATTCATGTGAAATAGAATGAAGTTTCATTTTCTGTTCTTCATCGTATTTTAATAACTCTTTTCTCATTTCTTCAACCGTACTTGCCAAAAAACCTATTTCATCGTTTCTTTTAATGGTAATAGGTGAATCAAATTTCCTTTTAGAAATTTCTTTTACTGAGTTACTTAGGTTAATTATTGGCCTAGTTAAATGTCTAGACAAGAAAAAGAAAATAATTAGTATAGCTATAATCGTTAACAATAGACCAATCCCCATTTGATTAAATAAATTCTTTTCAAGGGAATCATCCAGGGGTTCCCACCTAAGGGCAACTCTATACAATGTATTGTTTATTCTAGTAATTTGAGGTTTGTCAAAAAGTTTAGGTACTACATATACTTTATTTGAATAGCTCAATTCATATTTAGTAATAACATAAAATAATTTTCTACCGTTAACATCAATATAATATCTTCTAGACTCGTCTTGTTGATTATTAATATTATCCTCAATATTTTTTATAATATCTTCTGTCAATTCACTTTTAATCAAATTAGTTCTTCTAGCTTCTTTCCGTGTTAATTGACCATTTATCTTTATCCAAAAAAGCTGTTCTATGCTTCTATTATCTTCGCTGTCATTAATGAATTTCTCTATATCTGTAATCTTTTCATTATTATCTATATTATCTTCAAGAACTCTATATATATCTTCATGGTAATAATTATTAAAAGCTCCTACCAATAGAAAATAGGTGATTACTGCAAAAAATATTATCACTCCCAAAAAAGCTAACATTAATTTTGAGTTAATTGATTTAATTTTCAATTTCACACCACCTATAACCATAACCATAAATAGTCTCTATTCTTATATCAGGTAATTTTTTCCTTACTCTTCTAACAAGGTCATCAACTACTCTGTCACTTCCATAATAGTCTTCTCCCCATACTTTATTGAGAAGGCAATCCCTGGACATAGCATTATTTTTATTTTCAATTATAGTACATAAAAAATCAAATTCTCTTGAAGTAAGTTCAATGACTTTATCTCCACTGTAAACCATTCTTTTGTTAAAATCTATTTTATATTTATTATTGATTAGTATATTATTGTTTCCTTCTTGTTTATAAACTCTTTTCAAAAGTTTTCTTGTCCTGATAACAAGTTCCATTGGCAGAAATGGCTTGGATATGTAATCATCGCTACCCATTTGTAAACCAGTGATTATATCTAAATCTGTATCTCTAGCAGATATAAAGATAACGGGAATATTTTCATTATGTTTTTTTATTCTTTTAATAAGCTCATATCCATCAAGATCAGGAAGCATTATATCAAGAATCCACAGATGCATATCTTCTTCTATACATTTTTCTGCATCCAAACCACAGGTAAAGCTTTTTACTTCATAACCTTCATTTTTTAAATAAAATACTAAAATATCATTCAGATTCTGTTCATCTTCAACTAAATATATCTTAAACATTATGAATTCTCCCTTTCATAATTTTAATCACTTATTTTTATTCACTTATTGAAAGGATGAATAATTGATAATTATTCATCCTTAATTTATATTATATATAAAAATTATTTTATATTAAAGGGAAATTTATAAACTTTTTTCTTCTTGTGCTGAAGAATCATTAATAATAAGTTCTTTATCTTCTATGATACTTTTATCTTTTCTTGCTCTTCTTACTTTCAAATCAAATGCTTCACCATCTTCAACTTTTTCAATAATTTCTTGTATTCTTTCTTTAGCAGAGTTATATTGTTCTTCAGTTATTTCTTCGTTATTCATTTTTTGTTCAAGTCCTGCTAGTTTTTCATTTAATTTTTCCAGCATTTCTTCTTGGGATAAAGCTTTTCCATGTTTCATAAATCCTTTTCCTTTACCCATCTTAGGCATTTCACCATTTTCAACAGCTTCAATTGTCTTTGTAATCTTTTCTTTTATCTTCTCATATTCATCTTGTTCAATCTTGCCATCATTTAATTTTGTTTCTAGCCCTGCTAATTGTTCATTCAACTTCTCTAGAAGCTCTTCTTGGGATAAAGCTTTTACATGTCCTAAAAATTTTCCTTTACCCAATTCTGGCATTTCATCATTTTCAATAGCTTCAATTATTTTTGTATACTTTTCCTTTATTTCATTATATTTTTCTTCTTCAATATTTCCGTCTTCATATTTTTGTTCTAATTGGGCTAATGCTTCGTTCATCTTGGCTAAGTGTTCTTCTTTTGTAAGTGGTTTAGCCTGTTTATCAATTCTAAACTTAGCAATCTTATCCTTAAACTGGAAATTCTCTTTTTCAATAGTTTGTGTAGCCTCCACTGAAGTTTTTGTATCTTGGTCTGTTTCACTTGCCATAGTCGGCACCATCAAATTTGCTGATAATATAACTCCTAATCCTAATGTCACTATTTTCTTTATCATTTCTATGACCTCCTAATAATTATTTTAACCCCAAATTAATCGATCGAATTTAATTTTGGTCTATAGTTAAAAGGTTTGTTTTAACTATGTGATTAGTATAGCCATAGAATGTAGAAGAATTATCATAAAAATATGTGAAATTATGTGAAACAGTTTTGTTAAAATAATTCAGCAGTACCAACTTGACCATATTTAACAATCAATTGTCCTACTATCTCTTTAACACCTTTTTCAACACATTCCAATATATCATTCTCTTCAGTAGTTTTACCTGTTCCAGAAATTACGCTATCATACATTGGATATAAATAAACTCTCTCGTCAATTAATTCTGGTCTATCTTCTATAATTTTCTTGATTTGTCCAACTCTAGAATTATCATCTATATTATTATTATCTTTAAAATACTCTCTAATATATCTAGTAATCGCTAATCTGATATCTGTTCCCACATTTACTTTAGCTATACCATAAGGAACTACTTCAAGCACTTGCTCAATAGGAATACCATGTGCATTTTCTAATTTCCCGCCTAATTTATTAATTCCTTCTACTAAATATTTAGGAACAGTTGAAGAACCGTGGGAAACTAGTGACCCTTTGATATTTTTGAATTTCATATTTTCATATGATGCTATAGCAATCTCTTTACTGATTACAACATCTTTTCCTTTTGCCGCTCCATGACTTGTACCATAAGATATTGCTAAACAGTCAACACCTGTTTTCTCAAAAAATTCACAGACTTTATTAGGGTCAGTATATAATGAACCACTATGGTTAGCATTATCTTCTCTACCAGCTAATACTCCCAGTTCTCCTTCAACAGTGACTCCTTTTTTATGTGCATAGTCAACTATTTCTTTTGTAAGAGCAATGTTCTCTTCAAATGGAAGATAAGAACCATCAATCATTACTGACGTAAAACCTTCGTCAATACAAGCTTTTACAAGTTCTTTATCATGACCATGATCCAAGTGTAAAACTACAGGTATATCAGTTTTTTTAGCAGCTTCTTTTACTTTTTCAGTAATAATCTTAATACCTTCAATCTTTTCTTTTAATGTAGCATTAAGAAAATCTTCTCTACCAGCTATAAAACCAGTTGCGAATTCTATTATCTGCAATATAACAGGTGATCTGAATGTTTCATGAATTTCTATAGCCGCTTTCACTTCATTGGTAGTATGTACATTAAATGCTCCATACGCAAATTTTCCTTCTAAAGCTTTATCAAGTAATAATTTCATAGGTACTAATGACATTATTTCTTCCTCCTTATATTATCTTTCTTATATTATGTTTCTTATATTATCTTTGTAAAAAATGTTCATAAGCTACTTTTTCCATTGGTTTAATACCAAGCCATGCGGCTACTTCCATCATTTCCTCACCTAAATCATTAAATGCCAAGGCGTAATGATGTGGTTGATGCTTTACAAGAATGGTTTCTACCAAATCTCTGACTTCAATTGGTTTTGTGTTAAGTTTCAAGTTGGACATCCATCCTCTTGAACCATCAAAACTTGGTTTTTCAGGATGAATAAATTCACCTGTGAGAAGAAACATTTCTTCACCATCTTTGGTAAATCTTGCAGCAGTCCCTTTTTGTTTGGCAAAAATCATATCTGCAACAGGAGCATTTTCTTTCAGCCCTTCTCCAGACCAAGGTCCAGGATTACAGTGTGAGGCTAATTTTACTTCTCCATTAAAAGCTACATTATTACATCCCAGTCCACAATGCCAGAATAATACACTTTCATCCTTCTCGTCAAAATCAGATAAATCCATAAGTAATGAAGGTTTATCATTCATATATCTCATCATCATCATGGTAATAAGTCCATATACATCACCTTCACAAGCTGTGGTAAAATACAGTTGATTAAGTCTTCCTATTGCTGCACATGAAACCATATCAAGTTCTATTCTGAATTTTGGCCAGCAGCTAAGAGCAATGCCATCATATCCATTTTCTTCTTTGAAATCTACAACGGCTTTAATCAGACGTGCGTTTTTATTTATTTTCTCTTTTGCTAAAGCATTGCAGCTGCAGCTATCTTTTAATATTTGTTCCATGATATCTTGTACATCTTCATCTTCATAAGATAGCATTTTATGTTTTATCTCTGAAAATTCATGATTTCTATATAGTTTTACTCCAAATCTTTTTTGAAGTTTTCTTTCATCAAAATATTGGTTGTCAAATCCATTAGCAATACCACCAATTAAAGCAATCTTTGCGTTTTTTATATTTTTTATGGCTGTAAGAGCCTTTATTGTTATTGCAAATCTTCTTTGGAATAATTCATCATTCATGTAACCGTAGAACCACTTGAATGGTAAATCATATTCTTTAAGATACTGCCCTATGATACTTGCATTCATGTTCATTGCACAGAAAGAGTTAATTGGTAATGGACCAGATGCAGTTGGTTCCTTGACTGCCCACAAACCAATAGGTATATTTAATTTTGTTAAGATTGGAATGATTGTTCCTGAATTAAACGCACTACTTTGAATCATGATAAAATCGATTTTTTCCTTATCTAAAAAAGTGTATGCTGCTTCAGCTTCTTGGTCAGTATATATTCCATCTTCTACACATATAAAATCAAAATTCATTTCTTCGCTTAGTTTTTTCATTTCCTGCTTTGAACGATTATAAATACCTAATTTATCGCCTGTGAAATTCTTGTGCATTAATCCTACAAGACCAATTTTTAATCTTTTCATATCATACCTTCTTTCTTTTTTCATAATTTCAGTCTGAAATTATTTACCCAATAATAAAAAGTGAGTAAATCACTTTTTATTATTATATAATACATCTTTTCCCAATTAAATTTCAGTCTGAAATTAACCTATTTTTATTTTATATCCTTATTAAAGTTTTGTCAAGATGATGTATCATATATATATCTTAAATCATTTTATTCATTTCTATACATTCTTAAAATAAGCTTTATATACTAATGCCGCCGCTCCAATTTCATATACATAATCCATTTGCTCTCTTTTTTTGAACTTGATATCTCCAATGAGATCAGTGAATACTTCCTGCTTAGTCTTATCTATCACTTGGTCAAACATAAAATCATTATCAAATAATTCACCAGATAAAACTATAATTTCTGGGTTAAGTATTCCCATAAGATTAGACAAACCAATACTAAGTATGGTTGTGGCTTGGTCCAATACTTCTTTACAATATCTATCTTCATTATAGAATTCACATATTAGACTATAATTCAGTTTACTTCTATTTCCTTTTATGAAGTCTTTTATAGGTGATGTGTCAACTTGTGATATTTTCTCATTTAAAATCTTTTCTATCCCTTCAGTTGAACAATATGCTTCTACACAACCATATCTTCCACAATTACATTCTCTACCATTAACAGCTACAGTCATATGTCCAAATTCACCAGTAATATTATTTTTTCCTCTTAGGATATTACCATCAACAATAATTCCACTTCCAATACCTTCGCCACAGACAATATAGGCTATGTCTTTATACCCTCTACCATAGCCATACCAATATTCACCTAAAGCTCTTGTGTTTGGATTATTATCAACAAAAGTTTGAATATTAAGCTCTTTTTCTAAAAAAGTCTTCAAAGGGATATTTCTAATATTAAGATGTGGATTAAAATTATGGAGTATACCCTTATCATAGTCAACAACTCCTGAAGAACCTATACCTATACCAATTACATGCTTTATTGATATTTTTGATTCATCAATTAGACTATGAATCATATCAAGTACAGTTTCTAAGAACTCTTTTTCTTTTTTCACATTATTAATAGAAACCTTTTTACTGATTAATATATTTTTATCCAAGTCTATTATTGATGCTCTAATATTATTTCTATATATATTCATTCCCATACAACATAAAGCAGATTTTCTTAGCTTAAGATAAATAGGTTTTCGCCCTGCATGAGTTTCAACCATACCACTTTCTTCAACTATTTTTTCCTCTACCAGCTGCTTAACTATTCTTGTTATTGTAGGTCTTGAAATGTTTGTACCATTAAAAATATCTATACGAGTAACAGGAGCATTCTTTCTAATATAGTCAATAATCTGTATCCTATTTTTTTGTCTAAGAGCTGATGTGCCTTTTATATTTTTATTTATCATTGTATCAATCCTTTACTACTATATAAGCATAGCTCAATTATTTCACTCTGAAATTAATTTTACATATATCTATTTGTTTTGTCAAATATTTATTACTATAACTCTATCACTTCTAAATATTTACTCGGAAAAAATTCCACTAATGAAACCCTTGTGATTTTTGCTTTAAATGGCTTGAATGTATTTCTTAATAATTCTATTCCCTTCATTTGATTATTGTTAGTAGTATTAATAGTCATGGTACAATGAGGTATCCAAACATCTGGTTTATAATAATCATTAAACCATGCATCATATCCATTATCACATATTTCATTATAGAATCCCTCATGATACTCCAATAACTGTTGAGATACCTTTGGTGCTATAAAACCAACTCCTTCATTGGTAGGAAATAGACCCAGATAAGAAAAAATCACCTCAAATGGTTCTATTCTACTAAAATAATCATTCATAATATTTCTAAGCCCACTAATATCTTTAGTCTTTTCATCAAAAACAGCAAACGCTATATGTGGGTGTGCCCCATTTTTATACATGTATGAGCTAATATTATTCTGACATAATAGTCTCCAATATTCTATTAACTTATCTTCACTCTTTTTATCAAAATTAACTTCGATTGCATATCCCATAATATCCTCCTTTATCTTTTTAACAACATCTATACATCAATAATTACCTAATAAACATCCAATTAAACTCTATATAATATTCTTTAATCTATTGAGATTGGATTGGATAAGCTCTATCTTTGGAAGCATATATCCATGACCAGTTATTATATGTACAACATTTGAATTATTAATAAATTCTATAGCAGTTTCCAAATGTTCTTCTTTTGACAATGGAGCATCTGGAGGTATAACTGGGGGCTTAAAAACATCTACTTCATTCCCTAATAATGTATCACCAACAATTAATATATCTTCATAAAATACTACTAAACTATCATATGTATGTCCAGGTAAATGTTTAATTACTAACTTTTTCCCCTTAAATAGTTCAATATTATATATCTCTTCAAATTCAACATCTGATAATTTTGGTTTTGCTCCATTTTCTATAATACCTCTATTTACTAACCTTTCCAAATCATTAGATATAAATTTTTCTAGATACTTATTAGTGTAATTAGTTGATATTATACTAGCATTAGATATGAAATGTGAACCTAGAGTATGATCTATATGCCAATGAGTATATATTATCTTGCTTACTGACCTGTTAAACGTATCTGATATATTTTCCATTAACTCTTCCATCAGCTCTCTTGTCTTAAATGTATCAATTAATATTAATTCTTCATCATCAATAACTGAAACATTATTAAAAAATCCTGATATAAGTTCTGTATAAACATAAACATTCTCAAGCTTATTAACTTTAAGTTTATTTATATGTATCAATCCCTTCTAGTTTTATTTTCGTCTTAGTATATCACTATTCGCCATACAACATATTTTTTATGTACTTAGATTCCTCATCTATAAATTTTTGCATTCCAGAAAGTGTTACATATTCATTCGTTGATATATCAATAGACTCCCTATTCTCAAATTGTTCCTTAATCAAAGATTGTTTCATCTGATTTATTTCTACTGCTCTTACAATATCCGGTATATCAAATGCTGTAGCATCCTCCAACATAGTCCATATTACCTTTCTTTGTGGAAGTAAATATAATTCATAATCAATAGCATAAGATTCTTGATGATATATACTACAAACCCCTTTTCCTAAGTTATTTTTCTCTCTAAATGGTGTCCATATCTATCCACTCATCATTGTTAGTTACTCTTCCCCATTTTTCATTACCAATACACAGATGACTATTGAATTTCATATCACTATCGTAATTATTTCGAAAATGCACTGAATCTGGAGCAATAGCTCCTAACAAAAAATCATTGGGTTTCTTAATTTGAGGTGTCTGTTGTATTATGTTATATGCAATATACAAATGCGTCATTGCAAAAGGCATATTATTCCTCCTCCATTATCTTTAATAAATCAACTTCCACTTTCTCTAATCTACTGTGACTCAAAATTTTCAACTTATACTCATTCATCCAGATTCGCCACCATAACAGTACTTACTAACCATATAATAATTGCTGGAGTATAATATATCATTCCAACAGCAAAATCCAGATCAGGTAATATCCATTTGAAAAAGATTAAATTATACCCACCAAATAAGATAAAACTTATAAGTCCCTTCAAATATGAACTACCATAAATAAAAAATCCTATACCTGGTATAAAAAGATTAGCAATAGTGCTTACTCTACCCTTGAACCATTTATATTCCCTTTTTAATTCATCTATCTCCTTATATAATTCTCTTTTCACTTCTCTTAATTCTTGATTTTCCATTCATACCCCACCTTATATCTATATTTACTTAAACAACTATTACCTCTATTATAATAAGTTCAATAACTTTCCTTATTTCACTTTATGTATCATTATATTTTATACCTTATTTGACTCTGATAAATTAAAAACCTTAATAAAAAATCTCCGAAATCCACTTATAACCCCTAGATTATCATCCTCTCCTTCCTGCAAATCATAATAATACTTCATACTTTTCATATCAACAGACAAGGAATCAAGTGGAAACCCTTTACGAAAAACATCATGAGGTCTATCTACCATATAAAACTTCTCCGAATTCAAATCCTCACCATCATATCTATAAACAGTATTTTCATTCATAACCAAACAAATTGAATTCTTATAATATGCCCTTAAACGTCCCCCATATTTCCTAGCTAAATCACTATAATAAGCTTGCATCTCCAAATCTGTTAAAACCTTCCCATTCACTCGTTTAATATAAACCCCAGGTTGATCTTCCTCATCAACATCATCAAAAAACAACCCTGAATCACATGAGAATACTGGTCTCTTTAATTGCTTATAATAACTCATTGCTTTAGCAAATGCATTATCCAACGGTTCTTTACCATTCTCCTCTGCTTCTACAATCTCTATATCAAATGAATCAAGATGCATTAAATTAATATCAAGCCCCTCTAACATCTTAACCATACTCAAAAACTTTGAAGGATTATATGTCCCATAAATCAAATCCATACTTACAATCAATCCTCTCACACGCAGTATATTCTTATAACAAGTATATCTATCCACCAAAATCTTGTCAATAATTCCATCAAATTACATCCCTAATTATAATTTTTTACCACCCCCACTACCCTAGCCATAAAAAAGGTGTATATAGTTGGTTTAACGCAGACCGACCGCTTCTCAGGGTAAGGCAAGTTAAACCTACTATATACACCTTGCACTAGCCATATTGATTCTACCTCAAAAATAAAATCTCAAGCCTTTAAATAAATCTCTAAACCGCTTCTTCACTTCCAACAAACTGACTATTATAAAGCTCAGCATAAAAGCCATTGAATTCAAGCAATTCCTGATGATTTCCTTTCTCTATAATATCACCATTATTCATTACAAGAATCATATCCGCATCCTTAATAGTAGACAAACGATGGGCAATAACAAAACTTGTTCTTCCCTTCATAAGTGACTCCATAGCTTTTTGAATATATATCTCCGTCCTAGTATCAACACTACTTGTTGCTTCATCGAGTATTAGAATTGATGGATTAGCAAGTATCGCCCTAGCAATAGTCAAAAGCTGTTTCTGTCCTTGGGATATATTATTAGCTTCTTCATTAAGTACAGTATCATACCCCTCTGGAAGGGTTCTAATAAAATGATCCGCATGTGCAGCTTTTGTAGCCCTGATGATTTCTTCCTCACTAACCCCTTCTTTTCCATAAGCGATATTATCTCTTATGGTTCCTTTGAACAACCACGTATCTTGAAGAACCATACCAAAGAGATTTCTAAGATCACTTCTTCTCAAATCATTAATGTTAACACCATCAATGCTAATAGTACCATCCTTAAGTTCATAGAACCTCATAAGTAAATTAACCAACGTTGTCTTTCCAGCACCAGTAGGACCCACTATAGCCACTGTTTGACCTTTCTTAACATCAATATTCATATTATTGATAAGAGTAACATCCTCTTTATAACCAAAATCAACATGGTCAAATCTAACATTTCCCTTTAGATTATCAATTTGCACTGGATTATTTTTATCTGGTATCTCTTCTTCTTCATCTAATACTTCAAAAACACGCTCAGCAGATGCAATAGTTGACTGAATAATATTAGCAATATTAGCTGTTTGAACAATTGGCTGACCAAATGATCTTGAATATTGAATAAAAGCTTGAATATCACCTAACTGAATAGATTTCTTTATCATCAATATACCACCAGCGATACAAACAAATACATATCCTAAGTTATTAACAAAACTCATCATAGGCATTATGATACCTGATATAAATTGCGCTTTCCAGCCAGCCTCATATAATTTGTTATTGATTTCTTTAAACTCTTTTATTGATTTTTTCTCATGTCCATAAGCTTTTACAATCTTATGCCCTGTATACATTTCTTCAACATGACCGTTAAGATTACCGATTATTTCTTGCTGACTCTTAAAATATTTTTGTGACTTCTTGGCTATATTCTTAGTGATTATAATACTTAATGGTAATGTGGTAATAGTAATAAGTGTCAACAAAGGGCTTATTGTCAACATCATGACGATAACACCTACTATAGTTATTATAGAAGTTATTAACTGTATAACGCTTTGTTGCAAAGTATTACTTATATTATCAATATCATTAGTAACACGGCTTAGTATTTCACCATGAGTACGGGAATCATAATATTTAAGTGGTAACTTGGTAAGCTTCCTGCTAACATCTTCACGCATTGTAAAAACTGTTTTCTGAACAACACTTGCCATAGTGAATTGCATAATAAAGCTGAATAAAGAACTTAAAATATACAAAACACCAAGCACGATTAGAATATTCAATATAGCATCAAAGTCAACTGATGCGTTAGGCACGCCTTTAATGATTTCCATAAAATCATTAAAAAGTCTTGTTGTAGCCTTTCCCATTATCTTTGGTGCCAGAATAGTGAATATTGTACTGCAAATAGCCATTATAACTACAAAAATAAGACTTACTCTTCTAGGTTTTAGATACCCTAATAATCTTTTTAGTGTTCCTTTGAAATCTTTTGCTTTCTCTACAGGCATACTCATGGCATGACCTCTACCCGGTCCTCTTCCTACTTTACCTTTACTCATGCTAATTCCTCCTCTGAAAGCTGTGAAGATACAATCTGTCTATATACATCACTTGAGCTTAGCAATTCTTTATGTGTTCCCATTCCTACAATACGTCCTTCGTCTAGAACAATTATTCTATCTGCATTCATTACAGTAGTCACACGCTGTGCAACAATTATTACAGTATCATTTAGTGTTTCTTTCTTTAGAGCTTGACGAAGTCTCGCATCAGTCTTGAAATCCAAAGCTGAAAAACTATCATCAAAAATATATATTTCAGGTTTTCTGACTAAAGCTCTTGCAATTGACAAACGCTGTTTTTGTCCTCCTGATATATTAGTACCGCCTTGAGATATCTCAGAATCATATCCATCTTTCATATCATTTATGAATTCAGTTGCTTGAGCTATCTCACAAGCATGAACTATTTCTTCTTTATTTGCATCCTCTTTTCCAAATCTGATGTTTTGGGTTATGGTTCCACTGAATAATACTGCTTTTTGAGGAACTAAACCAATCTTACTTCGTAAATATTCCTGAGACATTTTTCTAATATCAACATCATCAATTAATATGCTACCTCTTGATACATCATAAAATCTAGATATCAAATTAACTAGTGTAGACTTTCCTGAACCAGTTCCACCTATAATAGCAGTAACCTCTCCAGGTTCAGCTTGAAATGATATATCTTCCAAGGCTTCACCTTCAGCATTATTATATCTAAAAGATACATTTTTAAATTCAATATATCCTCTTTTTTCAGTTTTATCCGCTGGATCATTAGGATCATTGATTTCTGGTTCTACATTCAGAACTTCATTAATTCTGATAGCAGATGCAGATGCACGTGGTATCAAGATAAAAATCATGGTCAACATGATTAATGAGAACATTATCTGAGATACATATTGGATAAACGCCATTAAATCTCCAACCTGCATAGCACCATTATTAATTTTAAAAGAACCGAACCATATAATGAATATAGTAGTAAAGTTAAATAACAGCATTAGTATTGGAGTCAAACATGCCATTAACTTATTAACTTTTATAGCTGTATTAGTTAAATCTTTATTAGCATCATTAAATCTTTTCTTTTCATGATTAATCTTATTGAAAGCTCTAATAACCCTTATGCCAGTTAATCTTTCTCTTAGCACTAGATTAAGCTTATCTACCTTGACTTGCATTGATTTGAACATAGGTATACTTTTACTAGCCACCAAACCTATTACAATTCCTAGTATAACAACAACCACTATAATAATTAATGATAGATTAGGGTTTTTGTTGATAGCCATGATAATACCACCTATAGCCATTAGAGGAGCTCTGATGAACATTCTTAATAACATAACAACAAGATTCTGTATCTGTGTAATATCATTGGTTGTTCTAGTTATTAATGAAGCAGTACCTTTTTCATCAAATTCTTTTAAAGAATAATTTTCAATCTTTTCAAAAACCTTATTTCTTAGATTTCTCGCAAATGCACTACCAGTCTTAGCTGACAGCATACTTGTTAATATAGAACATAGTCCGCCTAGAGCAGCAATAAGTAACATGAATGCTCCTGTTTTTGCTATATATCCTATGTCCTGCTTAACAATACCTATATCAACTATATCAGACATTAATGTTGGCAAGAATAACTCGGTTAATGTTCTTAAGAATGTAAATATAAGTATAATAATAATTGATAAACTAAAAGGCTTTAAACCTTTAAGTAATTTAATCATATCTTATCTCTCCCTTCATGATGTAATCTTCTATAGCTTATCTAATATTGCTTCCATTTCTTCAAAATTTGAAATAAGCTTTTGGATGTCTTCATCATCTAGCTTTTCTAGTTTTATTCTTATATTTTCTTTCATAACTTTTTTATGTTTATCTAATGCCTCTTTTCCTTTTTCAGTTATAAACAAGTTAATTATTCGTCTATCTTTTTCATCTGTCTTTCTTTCAATTAGCCCTTCTTCAATTAACCTGTTAGCTACCTTTGTCAAATTTGATTTTGGGATCATGAGCCTTTCACAAAAATATTTCATAGGCTTTCCATTTTCATGCTCTACCATACCAATCAATCTCATTTGATGCAAGGAATTTTTGTACTTTATGTCTTTAAACAATTTTTTATTAATCAGAGGGAAAAATTTCAATATGCATTGTATCAATCTTTCTCTTTCTGTCATATCTACCTTCCTTTCAATTATTCTACAACCTACATAGTTATTATACGTAAATATAATAAAATTGTTATACTTTATAATTATTGCAAATTATAATAGTTATACAATACAATAGTTGTACAGTTAAATAGTTGTAATGTATAACTATTTTATATTAAAAAAATATAGATGTCAATGATAATTTTATAAATATAAAAAACCTATCCTATAAAATTATAACCTTTATAAGATAGATATTTTTCCTTTCTATTGTTTGACACAATTACTTTTGATTATGCTTTCAACAATTTTTGATTGTTTATTGCTAATTTTCACCTTAACATATTGCTCACCTGTATTAGCTTCAAATTGAACTTTACCATTATTTAAAGGTATTAACTGATATTTTTTTATGTCAGAAAAATTCAATTCTCCTTGTACAGTTATAATTCTATTATCAAATACATAACATCTCATACCGTAGAACCCTAGTACCATTATCATCATTAAAAGCAATAGAACTATTATTGTTATGAGTAGTATAAATAATATATTAGAATAATATTTCTTAAAATAAGATTCTGATATACCCGAAATAAATGTAAATGAAAATGCTATTACTATTAAATAAACCATTAACCCATTATTCCTTTGGTTAAAGTCTTTATTCAAACATGAAAATATTATTTTATCTTCTCGTTGACCAATGTTCTTATCTAATTTTCTAGTCAATTGTTGCATACCAAATATGCTTATTGTACTTAATATCCCAAAATAAATACTTTCAAAGGAAGGAGTAGTAATGACTAATAACAGTAAAAGAGCAAAAAAACATATATTCAATATATTTATAATCAATCTTTTTTTAGCTATATTATTTTTTAATTGTAACACCTACTCACACCCTTTCGGAAATAATACCTGAAACCATTTCATATTGATTATTACTAACTTTTATTTTTCTTGTAATAGGGAAACCTCTATTATCTAAAATTTGAAGCATATAGGTATTTTCATTTTTATAGTAAGAATTCAACCATCTTACATTATTTATAGCTGTCCATGAAATAAATTTTCCAAGAACAATCAATCCTTCATTAGTTACTATGTACTTAGGTATTCTCAACTTATTTATTAGAAAAGTTGATATAATAGCAGATGTGAATAGTATTATTAATAATATTAATTTCCACAAAGTATTATCTTCAATGGCTCCAAGTACCAATCCAGTACCAAATAAAATCAATATTGGTGAAAATATGATTCCAATGATTATATATTCTACATATATATGTTTTTTCACTGGCCATATAATGAGTATAGGTATATCTTCGCTATTCATCAAATACTTTGAATTTGTATGAGATGTCAAGGAAGAGAACCCAACTATATTTAATATATTAAAAAAATATATTACTGAACCTAAACTTTCTGTAGAATATTCAGTGAATACAAATAGTATTACACATCCAATAATCAGTAAGCCAATACTAAGCATTCTAAGCATCCTAATAAGCTGATTCCTTTTTCTAACTACATCTCTATTAGTAAAAGAATAACCTATCTCATTAGGGTCACCCATTTGCATTAGAGCTTTGGATATAGCTTCATCATTACTATAACCCATATCTATGAATTCTTCTGTTAAACAATCAATATGATCTACCAATTCATCTTTGATTTTTATTGCTTCCTCTTCTGTGTTGATTTGATTACCAACCTTATCTAAAAATAATTTGATTCTTTTATCCACTTCTTGTACCTCGCTATTCATAACTCAACACATCATTAATGGCTTGTTGGAATATCTCCCATTCAGTACTTCTTTCTTCTAAAGTACTTATACCCTTTTTCGTAATCTGATAATACTTTCTTTTTCTTTCTCCAGGGTTTTGTTTCCATAGAGACTCAATAAGCTCTTTTTTTTCTAAATTATGTAATATGGGATATAAGGTTCCTTCTTTGAATTTAAAAGTTCCTTTTGATAAGATTGCAAACTCTTTTATCATTCCGTATCCATACATAGGCTCTTTCTTTAACAGATTCAATATCATTATATCTGTAGTTCCCTTTAATAACTCTTTATTCATATGTAACACCACCTATATTATTAAAGTATTGTTAAGGGTCATTACAATAGAGATATACCTCTATATGCCACTGGTTTTTTATTATTCATAGAAATAAAATACCTAGCATAACAATGCTTTGTTATGCTAGGTATTTTACCATTAAATATATTTTTTGTCAAATTTTCTCAGAGCTTTATTTAATACCATTTGGCTATTACTGCTTTGATGGCATTATAAGTAATATTCTCAGGTAGTGCATCTTTGATAGGTCTTAACTTGTCTAAACCAATAGCATCAATGGCACTTTTGATTGTATCTTCTTCTCCTTCTGGTATGAATCCTTCAATATCAACATCTACTCCATTAGTATATGCTTCAAAGATATGATTTTCTATGGTTCTTATTGTTAAGCCTCTTTCTTTGGCTACTTCATTAATATCATTCAATTCATTATATAGTTTTGCTGATATAACATATGAAGGTTCATCACTTTTTTTCTTAGCTTTTTTAGTATTTGGTTCAGAGTAATTTATTGTATCTACTTGTATATTATTATCTTCTATGTATTGTCTTATGATTTCCATGAACATTTCACCATACTGCTCGTACTTTTTCTCGCCAACGCCTTTAATGTTCAACATTTCATATTTGCTAGTAGGATATTTTGTGCTTAACTCTTTTAGTGTTTCATCGCTGAATATTACATAAGGTGGAAGATTCTGCTCACTAGCAATTTTACGTCTAAGTACTCTTAGCTTCTCAAATAACTCTTGTTTTACTTGTATTTTTTCTGTTTTCATCACATTTCTAAATACTTTTTCGTTATCTTTAAGTACAGAAATTGCTTTTTTATCTATCTTGACAACAGGATATTCGTCAGTTGTCATTCTAAGATAACCTTCTGCGATCAGTAGATTTATCATATCCTTTATACCATCAATGGTATATTCTGACATAAGCCCATAGGTTGACAGATTGTTGAATCCTAGACTAAGAACCCTTTTATTTTTAGAGCCTCTTAATACCTCTGCAATTAATTTAGTACCGAAACGTTCTTTCATTCTTATGACACAGGATAGAATCTTCTGGGCTTCTATGGTCATATCTTCTTTTTTAATGTCTTCATTACAATTACTGCAATTACCACATGTATCGTTAACATTTTCCTCTCCAAAATACTCTAGTATATATTTTCTTAGGCACGTGGTTACATGACAGTATTTAGTCATTTTCTGAAGTTTTTCATATCTATATCTTTTTCTTGTATCATCCAATTCATCTGCTCTATCAATTAGAAATCTTCTTAGCTGTACATCACCAGCACTGAACAGCAGTATACATTGAGATTTTAATGAGTCCCTGCCAGCACGTCCTGCTTCCTGATAATAAGCCTCAATATTTTCAGGCATATTATAATGGATTACATATCTAACATTAGACTTGTCTATACCCATTCCGAATGCATTAGTGGCTACCATTACGTCAATATCATCAAATAAAAATTTCTCTTGGTTTTCTTTTCTTTGTTGTGGATTCATGCCCCCGTGGTACATACCAGAGTTGATTCCCTGCTTAATTAATAATCTACATAGATTTTCAGTATCTTTTCTTGTTCCTACATAGATAATCCCTGCTTCACCTTTATGTTTCTTAGCATAATCAATGATAAAATTATTTTTGTTAGCACCTTTCAACACAGTGAATGTAAGATTTTCTCTATCATATCCAGTCTTAAATACATTAACATTATTTAACCCTAATCCGCTAATTATATCTTCCTCAACTTTTTTGGTGGCAGTGGCTGTTAAAGCTGCAATAATGGGCCTTTCTTCAAGATTGTCTATAAATTTGTTTATCATCATGTAACTAGGTCTAAAATCATGTCCCCATTGTGAAATACAATGAGCTTCATCTACAGCAATAAAAGATATCTTATTTCTTCTTGTTATCCTGTATATAGTTTCAGTTTCCAATCTTTCTGGCGCAATATAAACAATCTTGTATTTTCCCTCTTCTATAGCTTGTAATCTATATTCAATATCTTCATAGGATAGAGTGCTATTGATATATGTAGAATCTATTCCTGTTGCCTTAAGACTATCAACCTGATCTTTCATCAAAGATATAAGAGGAGATATTACTATGGTTATACCATCAAAAATAAGTGCTGGTATCTGATAGCATATTGATTTTCCACCACCTGTTGGCATAATAATTACAGTATCCTTATTATTAAGAATACTGTCTATGGCCTCTTCTTGACCTTTCTTGTAATCATCATATCCATATAACTTCTTTAATATTTCTTTTGCCTTCATATTCATAAGATACTCATTCCTTCTGTACAATTATTAAGTAATAACTAGATTATCTTACTATATCCTAAAATGGTTTCCTTTTCTTTTATTACATTTATAAGCTCTTCTTCTACTACTAAGCTCTGCTGATGAAGTCTACTGTTAATATCAATTACATCCCATTTAGTTTCTGCAACCCTAGTTAACGTCCCTTGAAACTTTTTGTTCTCCATCATATTCTCGAACATACCTTCCAACCAATAGTTGACGTATTTCAAAAGATTATTGGTCTTTATATTCTCTGAGAACTCTATACTGATATTATTAAGATATTTGTAATATTTTTTCAAACAACATTGTATCTTATATAAGTAACTAAGTGTTTCATCCATATCTACTTTTGATTTATCATCCAGTAATCCACCATTTCTAATCTGTACTACATCTAATCTATCCGCTTTTTCAAGTATTTTTTCTGTTTTTTTCAGGGTAAATCTTAGATTTTCTCCTGCTACATATGCTTTTTTGATTTTATTATTTTTTTCTTCTAGTTCCTTTATTTTTTTATTTGCATTTATTAATAAACTTGACCTTTTATTATCTTGAGATATTATGAGCTTTTCTTTTTTATTTACTACCTCTAGATATTCTTTAGCTATTTCCTCATATTTATCAAGTTCTTTTCTGATTGATTTTATTTTGACATTAATATCTTCTATAGCTTTTAGATACTCATCATACTTTAATCTAGCAACTACAGCCTCTTTTTCTTCTTTCTCTAATTTTCGTTCTTTACTAAAAGATACTGTATGAACAAAATTTTTGAAAGTGAAACCGTTCAATCTTTTGACATCGTTTATTTCCATCTCTAATATTATTTTCTGCCTATCACATTTATTAATTAAATTATGTCGTTCATCAAGAATAGAATTATAATGTTCATTTAACTTCTGTTGTTCTATAACTTTATTTTCTAAATCTTTTATTTTCTTTTGTAGAGACTCCATATTTTCCCCCGCCTATTAATAGTTACTAAACAATTATATCATATAACAATTAATCCTTCTATTGTAATTTTCTAAAAAAATCTACAATTCCATTCACTTTATCCTTATATTTATTCTTTGCTTTATTTATTGAAGGAATATAATCTGACATATCATCAAGTAAATCTACATTTCTTATTAATTCTGCCTGGTCATTTATTACCGCTTTTGAACTTACACACATAGTAAGTTGTCTATTATTGATACTCAGTATCTTATTAATCACATTGATAGGAGTATTGAAGTCCTTGTTTACAGTTATAGTAACCTTCTTTTTTATTATAGAATTTGTTACCTCAGTATTTACATTAATTTTATCATCTTTCAATATTAGCTGTTTTTTCATTTGATTTGTTACGTAAGTCTTAACATTATCCCTTAGGATATTGCCTGATGTGAACCTCCAATACAAACCTCTATTCAATCTACTATCATTTGATAATACTTTTCCTGTGTCAAAATCTATTTTGCCCACATAAGCCAATTCATAACGATCAGCCGTTTCATTAACTATTGCTTTCATGCACGTTACATCATGAAGATAGATACCTATGTATATTAAACATAACACAGCAAAAAAAACTATAGGAAAGACTAAAGCTGCTTCCACAGTTAAACTTCCATCTATTTTATTATTCATACTTATATATCACCTGATTCCAAAAAAGATAATTTATTGATTATAAAATAATTATTATTAAAAAAGCACATAGCATAAAAGGGACCATAGGCAGCTTGGTTTTTCTATTCACCTTACCAAATGCCATCAACCCCAACCCTATCAATCCACTTAACACTAATGAATATAACAAAACTGCTAATGCCATTTTATATCCTAGTATAAGACCAATAGTTCCAATAACAAGAGCATCTCCTATACCTATAGCTCCCTTTGTCAGGACTGAAATTAGTGCTATAATTCCACCTATCCCCACAAATCCTATAAGAGAATGAGTCCATATGACATTAGGATTAAAAAATACTAATATCACTCCTATTATGAATGTGATTATTACAACATTCATAGGTATCTGTTTATCTTTGCAATCCCTTATTGTAGTGATTATCAGAAACCAAGTAGTCAATTCCATAGCAATAAAATAATTGGTCAGTTGGTATTGATAGTATAATAAATACGTTACGGTAGTTACTCCTATTACAACCACTAGTCCTTTGATTCTATTTTTATTATTACTTGAAAAAATATTTTTGAGATTAGTATCAAAAGAATAACTATAAGTTAGTATTCCTAGCGCTAAACCTATTAGAATAATTACAATACTCATTTTGAATCAATCCTTTGCTTTTTCTTTTTACAATTTTCACATATTCTTCTCCCCATATCTTTAGCTTGTTTTAATGTCAACTCCATTATATTATCAGAATGTATCTGGGAACATAAGGGATTAACATGATAAACTTTACCTTCCGGGGTGTGATATACAATCTTAATATGATTTTTATCCATACTCTTAGCACATGTTTCACATAATTTTGAACTATGCGTATCGGAGTCATAGGTTTCAGGCATGGTTATATTGTTGAGGCAAGTGATATAAGTGTGATATACTTCACTATTTTCTACACAATACACAATGATATCATCTTCACTAGCTTCGTCTGCCTCACTATTATCATCTTCTAAGCAAGAATTGAATCCATCACTGTTACCTGTCCATCCCCTCACCTTGACTCTCTGTGTCATAGATATGTCTTTTATTCCTGGAAAAGGTATAGAAATGTCCAGCTTATATTTAACAATTAAATCTATATCCTCATCATCTAACATAAACCTTGAAAATCTGAAATTCATTCCATCCCTACCGTTGACTATATACCACTTTTTATATTGCTCATCACTTATATAATCATTAAATATATTCTTAGCCATCTTAGTACCAACAAAATTATTGGTGACAGCTAAACCATCATGTATGCATCTGCTGATTAATGTTCCTTTGATACCATGTAATGTTTTATCTACCGAATTTATAATATCATTAAGGTTTTTATAAGCTTCACTAGCATTCCCTATTACTTCCTCTTTGATCTTAGATATTGTACTTACACAATCATTTATATACTCATTCATATTACCGCTGCCATACATATCCTTGAATGTAGAATCCTTATTTATATCACTAATACCTATATAAGAATTCCCTCCCTCAATAATATTAAATAGATTTTCTAAGTTTTCATTGAAAGTATCTATATTTTCATTAGTATCATTTAGATTTTCGCTAGATGTTTTATATATTTCTTGCTGTGCATCTAATATCTCTGATTTATCCATTATATAAGAATAAGCAGCTAATTCATTTGCTGTTTCTGATAAGCCATGTTGAATGCTTTCATGTATATACATAATTTTAATTATATAAACAATAGACAATATTGCCATTAGAAAAATAGGTAACACTATGGCTGCTTCAACTGTCAATGAACCTTTTAGTTTTTTCATGTTATACATGCCTCTTTTCATAATTAGTAAACCATGGATGTATTAATCTCAAAACTATAACCTTTATCAGCTAAGCCCTTTGCTTCGTCTGGCATAAAAGGCAAATCAAAGAACAAGAAATTGACTGTTACTTCTGCAGTAACATCCAACCCAGCTGCATAATCCTTAAGATTGAATTCACTCTCATTCCTGCTTTTTTGCAAGTTGAATTGGATTAAATCTAGTACTCTATATAATTTAACATCATCATCTACTCCTATTAATAACATTAAACGAAGATAATCATTGTAAGAGAATGATGGCATCAGTGAAGTTATCTTAGAGCCTTTTCCTTTAGTTTTCAAGCTATTATCTATATCCACATTCACCTTTTGTACTGTAGACTTTCTTACTTTATCAGCAATACTGTTAATATGTTTTTTAGTGATATCTTTATATTTACAAGATGTTTTTTCAACTACTTCGTTGATTTCTGATTCAAATCTATTAGATATCTGTCCTATTCCTCCTAGAACTTCGTTAATAATCTTTTGTTTAGCTTGTTCTATCTTTTCCTTGAACTTTTCAAGTATCTCTTTTTTAATTGAAATAACCTGAGAATATGATGCATCAACTATTCGGTCAACATATTCATTATATATGGTATCAATTATTTCTTTTATTAAATCATTGCAACCAATATTACCATAATCATCAGGTAGCGGACGATTATCTATTCCTTCCCTAAGATTATTGAATGAATCATTTATAATGGTATCAATAGTATTATCAACTTCATCAATGGTGTAGTTAAGTGACCTCTCAGCTTCATCCAGCACTTGTGATAATTTATCTTCTGCATACTCTGAAACACTACCTTCTAATCTTTTAGTTATAAAAGATATATTGCTCTGTACAGTCTTTGAAGCTGCATCTATCACTTGCAAAGATTTATCTGTAACATAATCAGTTGCTTCATCAATAATACCATTTGCAATTCCTTGTAAACTGGTATACCAGTCACCACTGGTTTTAATAAATGCAACTTTTCGACCTTGTAACAAATACCTTACATCAACACATGATTCAGCATAACTCCAAGCTGCCATGATAAGCGCTGCAACGATATATGTACCCAATCCAAAAGTCCACCATCCTGCTATGGAAGTAGCAATACTCATGACTAAGGTCCTCTTGCTAGAGTTAGTGAGTATATGTATATAATTCATGACGAATCTTATACCTAAAATAGTATTGGATACATGTTTCAGGTTAATATTTTCGTCTAAACTCCCTCCAAGAATATATTCTACTTCATTATTAAGATAATGGTCATTTTTAGAATAATTACTTAAAGTTAATGGAAGAGCATCAGGTAAGTTATCCGTAGCTGATTTAAAATTCCCTAATATATATTCACCTATATATATTTCATCTCTAAGGTTATAAGTGATATCTTTTAATTTATCAGCTATGTTTCCAAAAACATCTAGTGACTTGTTAGTAAAATTATCATTTTCCTCATTCTCAAAGTCTGCATCTTCTTCATTAATTAAGTTAATATACTCATTATTGGAACTAAGAACAGAAGGTATGTTATCCTTATCTATCTCATCACTGACATTTTGGTCTTCCTCGTTGAACTTAATATTTTTGGTAGCATCTGTTACTTCATTTCTAGGATCTTTCTTATCTTTCTCTTCATCTGATAATGATTTCATATTCCCATAATTGAAAACCATGTTTTTTGTTGAATAATGATTATGTAAACCATTCTCTAATTGGTATAATAAACTGCTAAATTTCTCTGTATAATTATTATCATCATAGGTATTCATATAGCTATTCTGATTGGATAATAGGTTACTTGTTGTTTTTATTTCATCCATAAAAGCATATAATATATCTTTTTCTTCTGTGCCGAATTCTCCATATAACATATGATTAAATAGATCGTTTTTCATGTTATTCAAATCGTTTACATGGAGTACATTATTTGATAATACCCTAACATTATTTTGCAGTTCATCTTTAATTGCTAATAGATTATTTACTAGAGTATATGTTTTATCCTCACCTTCTTCTATTGCTAATTTACCTTTTAAATCTTTTAGTTCATTTTCTATTGCATTAGAGGTCTGTTCAATTATATCTTCTTTATCATTGTTAATATTATTTTCAAGTTCATCAATGGATTCTTTTATTCTATTACCTTCTACTTGTATTTTCTCAATTACTTCAATGGCAGATATGTTGCTCTCTAGATATGCTGGTAGATTAGAAAGATTGGCAATGCCTCTTTCTATGTTATCCTTGTAGACCATTACAGTATCTAACTGATTAATAAATGAATCATGAAGTTCGTTGCTTCTTTCAATGCATTCAGATATATGATCGAGTTCATCTTGATCTCCTAAATCAGTATCAGATAGCTCATTTATTTCTTGTCTTATATAATATAGTTGTTTATATGTATTTATCATTGTAGTCTTACAACTGTTGAAATCATAAATATCATCTCTTAGATTATTGATATCACCATAAATATCAAATATGGTTCCTCGTAATCTGCTTCTTATATACTCATCAGGTATATCTTTGAAACACCTGTCCCTAGTTATACCTTTATCTTGAATTATTCCTTTTACATAGAAGTCTTCATAACTTATTTTACCTTTTTTACTTATGTCTAGACCATCTATCAATCTTTCAAGCTCCCTGTATTCATCATCTATTTTGGAAACTTTATGAGTTATCTCCATTTTCTTTTTTACGTAATCAGTGGTTTTTGAGGCTTTTGTTATAAGGTTGAGTTTTTCGAGAATAGGTTCAATGACTAATAATGGAGCTCGATATTTCATATACTCCAGAATTTCTAATCTGATATAATCAGTATCAGGTTTAACTATAGTATCTGTAGGCATGACACTAGTTACCTTAAGCTTGTAGTCATATAAATTAAAGTTCCTCTGGCTATCATCAGAATATAATCTTTTATATATACGGTTCATTTCTGGTAGATCTTCATTAGGTTCAAGAGAGGCATTAGCATATTCTTCAATCTTATTGATATAGTCTTGTTTCTCTAACATGAACATCCCATATTCATCAGATATTTGTGAATCATAGCTGGCTAGAATTGAATTGGTAGCGTTTCTAAGAGCTCTTAGGGATTGTAACCTCGCTACCCTGATTCTAGTAGAATCGATAACGGTACAAGTGAATACAATTATTATTAGTAATATACAGCTCAAGAACACTGTTACTGCTCCATCTGTTTTTTTGTTCATCCAAATTCACCCCATTTAAACATAAAAAATAAGCCTTTGCAAGCTTATCTATAATTAACAATTTATATTCAAAGTAAAAATAGCATTACAAACTAATTAATATCCCCCCTAATATGCAGAAAACATAATTTCATAATTAATAAATTATATTTTAACAAAATATATTTTCAGCACACCTAGAATTATTATAAATTAATTTTAAGTATTTGTCTACAATATTTTATATTTTTTGTAATAATATAAAATAAATAGGCGATTTATGTTGAATGCTAATATTTTTATTTTGGTTACAATTATATCAAAATGAATATTATTCATTTAACTTTCCCACTACAAACACCCATATAATCATTTAAAAAATATTCCATAAGCATTGGCGGATATATCCTTAAATAAATCAGTTTTTATTGGGTAAAAGGTAAACACAAAAAATGGTATAATCAATAATATTACCATAGAAATATATACTCTTTCATATTGGGAATGATTAACTTCGGATATCAATACTCTATAGCTTATAATCTGAGCTACAATGAAACCTGCTATACCTGCAATTATATCAACTACATAGAATGGTAAATTGACACCTGATAAAGCATAGAATATTAAAAGTGAAGTAATAATTACAGCTAACAATCCTATCATCTTACCATACCAGAAGTTCTTGCAGTATCTAGATATAAAAAATGCTTCTACAACATATAATGCAAAAAGAGAAAAAAATGCTATTTTCACATGCTCCCATATGCTTTCATTAACAGCTGAGAATAAGGTTAAACTCATTATCCCAGTATTCTTATAAGATATATGAAGAATGTACCACAATATAACTACACCGATCAGACCTACAAACTCCCAAAGAAATACCTTCTTACTCATAATAACACCTCATTTTAGTAATCATATTTTCTTTTATTATTTGTATTTATAATAAATACATACATAGTAAAAAAATATTTATTTATAAATTTTTCCTGATCCATTAATTTTTATAAAGTATTTTCCTATTCTATTGACTTTTTATTATATTGGATTTACAATCAGACTTGAACGTTTAGTTGCACTATTCATTTTTATGCCAAATAAAAAGGACGTATATTATGATTTTTAATAAGTCTAAAAAACAAGGTATCACTGATTATAACATTAAAGTTAATATATATAACGGTATCGCATTCTCTATATCCATTAACCTGGTCAAACCGTATTTCGCAAAATTTGCTGAAAGACTAGGGGGTAATGATTATCATTTTGCATTACTCAATTCTTTACCTGCATTATTAAGTGTTTTTGCTTTTCTACCTGGTGCTCTTATGATAGAATCAGCCAAAAGCAAAACAAAGATTACTAGTAAATTCTTATTAGCACAGAAACTGATATACTTGTTAATAGTTACTGTCCCTTTTCTAGGCAGTGTTAACAAGCCTTTTTTATTTGTTTTATTAATAGGTCTAATGAATTTCCCAGGTTCAATTGCAATCATGGGTTATCAATCTTCAATGGGAGATATTTTCATCCCTCGTAATAGAGGTAGAGCTATGAGTCTAAGAAATAGGTACTCAGATTTTTCTAGGCTGATTATATCTTTTATATCAGGTCAAGCTCTTACACTAATACCTAAGACACCACAACAAACCATTATTCTTTATCAGATTTTCTTCTTTATTGCCTTTGTATTTGGTATTATTGAATTCATCATGTTACTTAGATTCAAGAACAGACAGGATAAGGAAGAAGTGGTAAAAGAAAAATATTTTGCCTTATTCCTTGAGACAGTTAAGGATATACCTAAGCAAAAGAAATTGATTACGTTCATCATATGCTCACTTATGTTTCACTTCGGTTGGCAAATGGGCTGGCCCCTATTCAGTATATACTCCATTAAGATTCTACACGCTAATGAATCTTGGTTAAGTATAATGACAATCGTAAATGGTGGTTGTTCAATTATCGCATCTACTAGATGGGCAAAATTTGCTGATAAAAAAGGTAATAGTCTTGCACTAGCTTTAGCAACCATGGGAATGGCAGTTACCCCTTTACTGTATGTTTTATCAAAAAGTCTTTTGCAATTGGTAATATTTAATATTTTAGTTGGAATAGCAACAGCTGGAACCATACTTATATTATTTAACCTTTTACTGGAGGTAACACCAGATAAGAATAGAACTATATACATAGCTATTTATAGTATATTAATAAACATATCAGCTACCATCGCACCACTTTTTTCAGTATGGCTGAAAGATATGACTTCAATATATTTCACTTTGATACTTGTAGCAATACTAAGACTTATAGGAAGTATAGCTTTCTTCATTAGGAATTTAAAGCTTAATAAATGCAGTACATAAGAAGGTATGTTGTTATTACATTAGAAGTTTGACTACAGATTTTAAAGATAGACTAGTTTTAGCTAGCCTATCTTCTTTGACATTGACATTAAATTTGGATCAATTTGTAATTAATTAATACTATTTACAAAAAGTGACTTTGTTGTTTAGATTCAACAGTTCTTTATAAATCTTATTGGCTTCTTTATATTTTCTTTTATTTTCTAGATATTCAATAAGACCTAATTTTATGTCTATTGCCACATCTATCTTATCCTTCTCATAATATGCTAATATCTCTTTTGTTCTTTTGTAAAAAATATCTTCGTTGAAATGGTAGATCTTTAATTGTAAAAACTCTAATAAGGGATAGTAGCTAGAGTCTTTATATTCTTCCCTAAGGTATTTATCAAATATCCTATCCACTTCATCCATTTTCTTCAGATAATAGCATATTTCTGCATAGTTGTAAGCAGGCAATAAAGGGTTTGTTTGGATATCCATTGCTTTTTTACAATATTCCATACTTTTATCGTATTCATTTGTATTGAAATATAGATAAGATAGATTAGTGTAAACATGCCAATAGATTTTTTTGATATCAAAATAATTTGCTCCATTTAATGCAGACAATAAATATTTTTCCGCTTTTGTGTAGTTCTTTAGATAACAATGACATATTCCAAGATAATTATGACACCACATTGCATTTTTATAGTATCCATTTTTCTCGTAGCTGGCTAATGCTTTCTCAAGATGATAAATACCTTCTATGGTACGATTGTTAAAGCAA
The DNA here is from genome assembly GCF_018141425.1 of Vallitalea guaymasensis. NCBI lineage: Bacteria > Bacillati > Bacillota > Clostridia > Lachnospirales > Vallitaleaceae > Vallitalea > Vallitalea guaymasensis. The sequence continues at coordinate 3,751,421 of NZ_CP058561.1, read as the reverse complement.
TAGTTACATCCAAGCAAGTAATTAGCCCATGGGGTTTCTTTTATGTTTATAGCCTCTTCAATCTTATTAATACCTTCCATGTGACTATTGAATTTATAAATTACTTTACCTGATACCATTAGAAATATATATTTTAACTTTTTAGGTAATGTAGAATATATTTTATCTATATTTTTAATGTCATGTTCAAGAGTATTATAATCCTCTTTTAGTACAAAGACTTTGTAAAGCAATTGATATATTTTATACTCTATATTGTATGGTGATAATTTTATAACCTCTTCAATCTCTTGAATTTCACTGTATATATTAGTGGCTTCTTCATAATTTAGTATCTCTATCATAAGCATCATTGTATAGAACTTCTGCCTTAGCTTTCCTATACTTTCTATTTCAGTTATTTCATCAATACCTAATTTTTTCAATAACTCTTCTATAATATCTCCTCTTAGAGTTTTCTTACCGTTTTCAAAATAACTAAGATGGCTTTTTGAGCATATACCATATGCTAGAGCCTCTTGGGAATATTCGTTTTGTAGTCTGTTATACTTGATCCAGCCTGATAGGAAATCATATTCTACTTCTTTGTTAAATACTTTTACATAACCTTTCAATATTATCCCTCACTTTAAATGTATGTTATATAGTTTTGTTCACATATTATGGTCAAATTATAACTAATATTATAACTTAATGCAAGTATTA